>NZ_JPYA01000173.1 GCF_000750005.1 Geobacillus icigianus
GGCGGTTTGGGCGGCGGGCCAACCGCCGTTTCTTTTTTAGACGGCAAGGGTGGATTGGTGGACAGACTGGTGGTCCGATTTGTGCATAGTTTCATCCACAGGTTGTGGATGATGTGGAAATATGGCGTAAATCGGATGAATATGAGGAAAATAATACACAGCGATGTTGAACAAAATCGAACTGTTTTTTGTGGATAATGTGGAAAAGTTGGTGAATAACCTATATTTCACTGGATGGATTGTGGATTTCTTTGTGGATAATGTGACTAATTGAAACCGCCCACCGAAATAACCGGCGGGCGGTTGGTTATGGTGAGTCATAAAGCTGCTCCCATTCGGCCAGCAGTTTTTCCACTTGCTGCTTTCGCTCCTCGTTTTCTTGCACAAGCTGTTGTGCTGTTTCGTAGTCGTCATAAACGGACGGATCGCATAGTCGCTGTTCGGCTTGGGCGATTTGCTCTTCAAGCGCGGTGATTTCTGCTTCGATTTCGGCTAGACGGCGTTGACGTTGACGCTGGCGTCTTTTTTCCTCTTTTTCTTGTTCATAAACAGATTTCGCCGACTCGTTGCTGCTCGGAACGATTGGGCTGGCATCCAAACGGGCTAACTCACGCATTTCTTCTTTTTTGGCGATATAGTAGTCATAGTCTCCCAAATATTCGCTAAGGCCGTCGCTTGACAGCTCGAGCACCTTCGTAGCGATGCGGTTGATGAAATAGCGGTCGTGGGAGACGAACAAAATGGTGCCTGGATAGTCGATCAATGCCTGTTCGAGCACTTGTTTGCTGTCGAGGTCTAAATGGTTGGTCGGCTCGTCCAGAATGAGAAAATTGGCCTGTTGGAGCATCAGCTTCGCGAGCGCCAAGCGCGCCTTTTCCCCGCCGCTCAACGCTGAGATCGGTTTTAAAACGTCATCGCCCGAAAACAGGAAGTTGCCGAGTATCGTTCGGATTTCTTTTTCTGTTTTAAGGGGGTAAGCATCCCATAATTCGTCAATGACTCGTTTATTGGACGACAGGTCGGCTTGATCTTGATCATAATATCCGATTTGGACGTTCGTGCCGTAGCGCAAATGTCCGGCCTGAATGGGAAGCTGCCCGGCGATGGCTTTCAACAGTGTAGATTTGCCGATGCCGTTTGGACCGACCAACGCGACGCTTTCGCCGCGGGCGATGCGGAAGCTGATATGACGAATGACCGGCTCGTTCCGGTAACCGACGGCCACGTCTTCAGCGATGAGCACTTGTTGACCGCTTGGTCGTTCGATCGTGAAAGAAAATGATGCCGATTTTTCCTCTCCGACAGGCCGTTCCATTCGCTCCATTTTCTCCAGCTGTTTTCGCCGGCTTTGCGCCCGCTTGGCCGTCGAGGCGCGGGCGATGTTGCGCTGAATAAACTCTTGCAATCGGGCGATTTCTTCCTGTTGTTTTTCATATCGCTGTAGCTCTTGCTCATATTGCTGCGCTTTCAGTTCCAGATAGCGGCTGTAGTTGCCATTGTACGTCCGCAGCTTGGCGTTGGACAGCTCGTACACGTGATTGGCAACTTTGTCGAGAAAGTATCGGTCATGGGAGACGAGCAAGAGGGCGCCCGGATATGCCTGCAAATACTGTTCCAGCCAAGCGAGTGTGTCCAAGTCTAAATGGTTGGTCGGTTCGTCTAAAATCAGCAAATCCGGCTTGGACAACAGCAGCTTTCCGAGAGCGAGCCGTGTTCGCTGTCCGCCGCTTAACGAAGAGACCGGTGTTGTTTGATAATCGTATGAAGAAAATTGCAATCCGTGCAAGACGGAACGAATGTCGGCCTCATATTGATAGCCGCCTTGTTCCTTATACTGCTCTTGCAGTTCATCGTACATTTTCAGCGTTTTTTCATAGCGGACGGGATCGGCGAGCACATCGGGATCGCCAAGCTGAGAGCCGAGCGCGGCCAGCTGTTGTTCCATCGCTTGAAGCGGTGCGAACACGTCGAGCATTTCCTCCCAAATGGAGCGTGATGATTCCAACCCGCTCTGTTGTGCCAAATAGCCGATTTTGAGATGGTTTGGCTTGATGATTTCACCGCTGTCAAAAGATAGTTCGCCGGCGATGATTTTTAATAATGTCGATTTTCCCGCTCCGTTTCGGCCGACAAGGGCGATGCGGTCGCGGGACTGTATTTCTAGTTTAATATTCGATAAAATAAGGTCAGCGCCAAAATATTTCGTGAGTCCACGCACTTGCAAAATCATCATGTCGGTTCACCTCTCGGAATAGTTTAACGTATGTTGCTCAGACGGTCAAAGACAGAAGGAGAAAAATCATGTATAGTGTAGACATGGAGGAGATGGCTTTGTCATCGTTTACCCATTTTAATGAAGAGGGACGCGCGAAGATGGTCGATATCACGGACAAAGAAGAGACGGTCAGGGTCGCGGTGGCGCGAACGAGCGTCACTGTCAGCCAAGAAATTTATGAAAAAATCAAAGGCCGTGACATTAAAAAAGGGGATGTGCTGGCCGTCGCCCAAGTGGCAGGGGTCATGGCGGCCAAAAAAACGGCTGACCTGATCCCGATGTGCCACCCGCTGATGCTAAAGAGCGTCGATTTCACGTTTTCTTGGGAGCATGAAGAAACCGAGCCTCGTCTTGTCATTACAGCGACCGTGAAAACGAAAGGGAGCACGGGGGTGGAAATGGAAGCGCTGACGGCCGTTTCGGTTTGTGCGTTGACGGTATACGACATGTGTAAGGCGCTCGACAAAGGGATGACGATCGGTCCGACGTATTTGGTCGAAAAAACGGGCGGGAAATCCGGCCATTATCGACGGAAAACCGATTAGCTAGGGGATGAGACAATGAGCAATGAACAACCGAAAATTCCGCAAGCGACGGCTAAGCGGCTGCCGCTTTATTACCGATTTTTAAAGAACTTGCATGCATCAGGAAAGCAGCGCGTCTCTTCCGCTGAGCTGAGCGAGGCGGTGAAAGTCGATCCAGCGACGATCCGCCGCGATTTTTCGTATTTTGGCGCGCTCGGCAAAAAAGGATACGGGTATAATGTCCATTATTTGTTGTCGTTTTTTCGCCAGACGTTGGAAGAGGATGAAGTGACTGAAGTGGCGCTGTTTGGAGTCGGCAATTTAGGCACCGCTTTTTTAAACTATAATTTTTCGAAAAACAATAACACGAAAATTGTGATGGCGTTCGATGTTGATGAGCAAAAAGTAGGAACGACAGTCGGCGGCGTGCCCGTCTATCATCTCGATGAGCTGGAAGAACGGCTGCGCGGCGACATTCCGGTCGCTATTTTAACCGTGCCGGCCTCCGCGGCTCAGGCGTTGACCGATCGCCTTGTCGCCCAAGGGATTAAAGGAATTTTAAACTTTACTCCGGCGCGGCTGAACGTGCCTGACCATATTCGCGTTCACCACATCGATTTGGCCATTGAGCTGCAATCGCTTGTGTACTTTTTGAAAAACTATCCATCGCCATCGGCAAAAGGAGAGAATCATTCATGAAATATGTATTGCTGGCTGTTTTGATTTTGCTGTTGTTTGGCACGAAAAAGCTGCCGGAACTAGGGCGTTCGTTTGGCGAGTCGCTGCGCGAGTTCAAAGACGCCACCAAGGGTCTTGCGGATGAGGACGAAACGAAAACCGACCGGTGATAAGGCGGGATGAGGAACTATGAATGACAAAGAGATGTCAGTGTATGAACACCTCGGTGAACTGCGAAAGCGGCTGATCATTGTGCTCGTTTTTTTCGCCGCGGCGTTGGCGGCGAGCTTCTTTTTCGTCGATGATGTCATTATCTATTTGCAACGAACGGCTGAGACAAAGCAGCTGACCATGAACGCCTTTCGCCTGACCGATCCGATCAAAGTATACTTTCAGTTTGCTTTTGTCATTGCCGCCGTGCTGACGTCTCCGGTGCTGCTGTATCAAATTTGGGCGTTTGTCAGCCCCGGTCTGTATGAAAAAGAGCGGAAGGTAACGCTAAGCTATATTCCGGCATCGATTGTTCTTTTTTTGGGCGGTGTCAGCTTTGCCTATTTCGTTTTGTTTCCATTTGTCGTTCGATTTATGAACCAGCTGGCTGAACAGCTGGGGGTCCAGCAAATGATCGGCATTAACGAATATTTCCAGTTTATGCTTCAGCTTGTGCTGCCGTTTGGCGTTGTGTTTCAGCTGCCGATCGTGGTGCTGTTTTTCACCCGCTTAGGGCTTATCACGCCGCAGTTTCTTGTTCGCGTTCGCAAGTATGCGTATTTGGTGCTGTTAATTATCGCGGCGATTATCACGCCGCCCGATGTGTTGTCGCAAGTGATCGTCATGATTCCGCTTACGCTTTTGTATGAAGGGAGCATTTGGATCGCAAAAATCGGCTACCGGAAGGCGCGATCAGCGGCGGAACAAGGAGACAACGAGTAAAGCGGCGCACGGCCAAAGCGATTTTTAAACAAAAAATTCCATGGACAGCGTCCACTCGGGGGGAAAATCTCGCGCCGGTCCGGCATTTTCACGGGAAAGATCCATGGGCAAGCTGTGATCTGCCCTCCACTTGGAGGGTGAAAATCTCGCGCCGGTCCGGCATTTTCATGGGAAAGATCCATGGGCGGTGTGATCTGCCCCCACCCGGGGATGCAAATCCGTGTCAGGCCGGCATTTTCACGGGAAAGGTCCATGGGCAAGCTTGTGATCTGCCCTCCAGACGGGGATGAAAATCGCCGCTTGCCGACGGGGATGTTCGCGGGAAACAGATCGAGGGAGCACGGATGGGCATATCATAAAAAAAGGTGTCCCGATCGTACGTTTGGGGCACCTTCTTTATCGCTTCGGGGTAAAAAGCAGACGAAAGGCGGTTCCGAAATCAAAAGCCGCCAACGCCGCCAAGGCGATGGTCGAAACGTTCCAAATCGTTTCATGCGCGCTTTGGATCGCCAAATACGTAAACAGCAAACCTAGAAGGAAATAGGGCAATGAGAAGAGTCGAGGGTGGCGCGTCATAACCATACCCCCCAAATCGTCAGCGGCAATTCCGGCTGGCGCATCATTTTTTCCATTTCATCAGCCAGTAGCATCTGCACAACGACAACGAACGTGTTCATCGCCACATGGGCGAACATCGGCACGAAAATGCGGCCGGTTTTCGCATATAAAAAGGCGAACGTCAGACCGATCGCTGTATACAAAAGCAAATGCTCCAGCTCCATATGGGCGATGGCGAAAAGAAGCGAGCTTGCGAGCGCGGCCGGCCAAAAGCGGTATTTTTCATAAAGCGATCCAAAAATGATTTTGCGGAAAACGAGTTCTTCCAAAATCGGGCCGATGGCCGAAGCAACAATGACTAGCAGCGGTGTCAAGCGAATGATCTCAATGATTTGTCTTGTGTTCTCCGATCCTGGTTCAATGCCGAGCAGCCGCCATTCGATATTGACGGCGATGCTTTGGGCGACAAGCGCCAAAAATACGCCTAAAAATGCCCACATCCACGATGAAGCGAGCGGCATCTGCCGCATGTTTCGCTCAGGGCGGGCGCGGCGAAGCAGCCATAAAATAATGACAAACGCTGTCAAAAAGCTGATGACCGCCCAATATCCAGAAGCGATTTTTGTAGCTTCGCTGGGGGTTTTCGCGCTTGACCCGACGCCGAGGGCGCATAGAAGCGGCACGCCGGCAAAAGCGGACAGCTGCATGGCAATATAGGTGATCAGCACGTACCAGTCATGACGTTTCAAGTTTTCTTACCCCTTTATTCAAAATATATCCGTATTGTAGCATATGTTTGGCGAAATGATAAGAAAAGCGCGTTGGTTCAATCCAACGGCAAACGGGACAAAAAAACAGCCGCCGGGTGTTTATTGGCGCTGGAAATGTGCAATAATGAAAACGGATTTTGCGCCGCTGGCTTGAGAAGCTAGCCGTCGTCCCGCCCGGTTGCCCTTCAGCTGGCCGGCATGTTTCTGTCACGCCGGAAGCGTGGAAACGAACGAGACCGCTTGTCGGTGGAACAATGCGCTGCCCGCGCGTTTCTGTCACGCCCGAAGCAGCGGTTTTGGGCGAAATGCGGCCGGTTGGCGGAGGAAGGGTGTTTTTTGCCGGTCTTCGGGGCGACCGATTGGCTCGTGTGGCGCCAAAAAGAAAAGCCGCTATTTTTTTGAATTTCCTACTTGCAAAACGGAAAGAAGTTCATTAATATTATAAGTGTGTTAGCACTCAATAAAGATGAGTGCTAATAAGAACGGCGAAAACTATCGTTAAGGAGGTTGTTTCCCGTGTTGAAGCCATTAGGCGATCGCATTGTCATTGAAGTCGTGGAAACAGAAGAAAAAACGGCAAGCGGCATCGTGTTGCCGGATACGGCGAAAGAAAAGCCGCAAGAAGGCCGTGTTGTCGCCGTTGGTGCAGGCCGCGTGCTCGATAACGGTCAACGCGTTGCACCGGAAGTTGAAGTCGGCGACCGTATCATCTTCTCGAAATACGCGGGCACAGAAGTGAAATACGACGGCAAAGAGTACTTAATTTTGCGCGAAAGCGACATTTTGGCTGTCATTCGCTAATCTATGCGCCGATCAAATAAAACATACGTAAAACTCACTGAATACTTAACGTTCGCTTCATGCACGTGTTGCAATTTCATCCATATTGTAAGGAGGTAACGGGGTATGGCAAAACAAATCAAGTTCAGCGAAGAAGCGCGCCGTGCGATGTTGCGCGGGGTGGACAAACTCGCAGACGCCGTGAAAGTCACGTTAGGTCCGAAAGGCCGCAACGTCGTATTGGAGAAAAAATTTGGTTCGCCGCTCATCACGAATGACGGGGTAACGATCGCGAAAGAAATCGAACTCGAGGATCCGTTTGAAAACATGGGCGCGAAATTGGTCGCTGAAGTCGCCAGCAAAACGAACGACATCGCTGGGGACGGGACGACAACCGCTACGGTATTGGCTCAAGCGATGATCCGCGAAGGGCTGAAAAACGTGGCTGCCGGTGCGAACCCGATGGGCATCCGCCGCGGGATTGAAAAAGCGGTTGCGGTTGCCGTTGAAGAATTAAAAGCCATCTCCAAACCGATCAAAGGAAAAGAATCGATCGCCCAAGTCGCTGCGATTTCGGCTGCTGACGAAGAAGTCGGCCAATTGATCGCTGAAGCGATGGAACGCGTCGGCAACGACGGTGTCATCACGCTGGAAGAATCGAAAGGCTTCACGACGGAACTCGACGTTGTCGAAGGGATGCAATTTGACCGCGGTTACGTTTCGCCGTACATGATTACAGATACGGAAAAAATGGAAGCTGTTCTCGAAAATCCGTACATTTTGATTACGGACAAAAAAGTATCGAGCATCCAAGAGTTGCTGCCGGTTCTTGAACAAGTCGTTCAACATGGCCGTCCGCTCTTGATCATCGCGGAAGATGTCGAAGGCGAAGCGCTCGCGACGCTCGTTGTCAACAAACTGCGCGGCACGTTCAATGCCGTTGCCGTCAAAGCGCCTGGCTTCGGCGATCGCCGCAAAGCGATGCTCGAAGATATCGCGATTTTAACAGGCGGCGAAGTCATTTCGGAAGAGCTTGGCCGCGAACTGAAATCGACAACGATCGCTTCGCTTGGCCGTGCGTCGAAAGTAGTCGTAACGAAAGAAACGACGACGATTGTCGAAGGCGCCGGCGATTCGGAGCGCATCAAAGCGCGCATCAACCAAATCCGTGCGCAGCTTGAAGAAACAACGTCCGAATTCGACCGCGAAAAACTGCAAGAACGCTTGGCGAAATTGGCCGGCGGCGTAGCGGTCATCAAAGTGGGTGCGGCAACCGAAACAGAATTGAAAGAACGCAAACTGCGCATCGAAGACGCGCTCAACTCGACTCGTGCGGCGGTTGAAGAAGGCATCGTCGCCGGCGGTGGTACGGCGTTGATGAACATCTACAACAAAGTCGCGTCCATCGAGGCGGAAGGCGATGAAGCAACCGGCGTGAAAATCGTATTGCGCGCGATCGAAGAACCGGTTCGTCAAATCGCGCAAAACGCTGGTCTGGAAGGCTCGATCATCGTTGAGCGCCTGAAAAACGAAAAACCGGGCGTCGGCTTCAACGCTGCAACGGGCGAATGGGTCGACATGATCGAAGCTGGTATCGTTGACCCGACGAAAGTCACTCGCTCGGCGCTGCAAAACGCAGCTTCTGTCGCTGCCATGGTCTTGACGACCGAAGCGGTTGTCGCCGACAAACCGGAAGAAAACAAAGGCAACAATCCGGGCATGCCGGACATGGGCGGCATGATGTAATCAGCGCCTCCCATCCGTTGGAACACTGGGGTTTTCCCCGGTGTTCTTTTTTGTTTTGACCACATTTTGACCACGAAAATCATAAGTTTTTGATCAAACCGCTCATGAGCTCGCCAAATTTCTGTGAAGCTCTTTCTTCCAAATCTTTTGTTAGATGTGCATAAATGTTCATGGTTGTTTCGATATCCGCATGGCCGAGGCGCTGTTGAATTTCTTTGATTCCTACTCCTGCTTCAATAAGCAAACTGGTATGAGTGTGACGAAGGGAGTGAGGCGTCACACGCTTATGAATGTTTGCGATTCTCAGCAGCCGTTTCATTCTGAGTTCAATTTTTTTAGGTACTTCAGGGAATCCACTTGGTCGCGCAAATACGAACCCCAGATCGTGATATAGCTCTCCCATCTGTAATTTGATTTCGTTTTGCTCGGCCTTGTGCTTCTTTAGAAGTGAAATGATATTTGGATCGACTTTGATGGTCCGAATGGATCCTTGTGTTTTAGGGGGCAGCAATTGATAATATCTTTCATTGTTTCTAGGGCTGTACAATGTTTTTGTAATCGCTATGGTATGTTCTTTAAAGTTAATATCCTTCCACTGAAGGGCCAGTAATTCGCCTAGCCGCATACCAGTGTATGCCAAGGTCGAAAACACGACATAATCCATAGCCAGCCCGTGTTCTTGGGCTGTTTTCAAAAAGAGGGCTAACTCATGCTTTTCTAAAAATTTCATGTCTTTATTGCCCCTTTCAATGTCCTCCACTGTTTTTTTCTGCTTAGGAACCTTGGCGTATTCCGTAGGATTAGAGTTGATCAATTCCAATTCCATCGCTTTTTTAAAAATCATTCTCCCTGTTGTATGAATTCCGTCTAGGGTGTTGTCAGCATATCCTTTTTTTTGAGATCCAAGAGCATGTCTTGATACATTTTTCGTGTAACATCCTTTAGCTTCAAGTTGCCGAAGTAACGCATCAAGTGCCCCAGTTCATGTTTCCTGGCGCGAATGGTGCTTATTTTTGCGGTTTCGCTGTATATTGCTAACCATTCTTGTGCGAAATCCTTGAATAGTATATTCGTGTCCTTCACGTAGCCTCCGTTATTTATTTCGTCGTACAATTTGGCCGCAGCCAGCTGCGCTTCTTTTTTGGTTTTAAAACCTCGGCGTGTCGTTGTTTTGCGCTTCCCAGTAGCAGGATCGATCCCGACATCCATTTTAAACATCCATTTCTCGCCGTCTTTCGTTTTATACTTTTGGAACGAAGCCAATGTTATCGGTCCTCCTCTGAGTTTTCGATGATGATCTTCTGACCATTTTCTAAAACACCAACGAGTTTGCCATCCTCTACGGTGATTCGTGAAAATACAGGAATACTGATCATGGAGCAGCTGTTTGTTTTCTTTTTCTTCTTATTCTTCTTATTACGATAGTCGTCCAAGTGAATAATCAATCTGATCATCTCCTTTTTGTGGGAATATACGTTTGGTTCAGAAGTCAAAATTTTTTAGATGCACCACCTCCTTAGGGATTCCATACGCCGCCGCGGCCTCATAAATGGTTGCATCAGTACCGCGATATGTATAAAGCACATCATCCGACAGAAGCAATTCCACGGCAAACTCATTCGCCTCCCTTTCCACTTTATCCATGCAGAAAAGTGTGTTTCTCCTTAGAAAAGATGTGCTAAGTTCGGGATGCAGAACTGCATGCCCAAGCTCGTGCGCGCAAACGAAGCGTTTCATCGGCTCGTCCAACTCTGAATTGATGTGAATGATCTGAACCCGGCGAAATGTATGATGATACCCGTATGTCCCGCCAAGCGGTTCAAACAACAGCACTATGCCTTTCTGCGATGCGATCTCAAAGGGGTTGTTCGTGCCGTGCTTGGTGATTAATTTCTCTACGATCTGTTTGATCTTCTCAGCCATAGCGAACCCCCTAGAGATATTTAGTTTTTACGGTATTTTTTTGGCGTGAATTTTTGTTTGGCGATTCTCTTGGCCAAACGAAGGGAATTTTCAAGCGACGCGATGAGAAGTTCCCTATCTTCTTCGTCAAGCTCGTCGATGTCCACTCCGCCGAATGCAGCAAAACCGCTTCCTGTTTTGAGCCCCTTGATGATCTTTTCCAACTCCTTTTGGATGTCGCGCTCGTCTTTCTCGGTGAGGGCGGGAAGCTTAGAGACTGATTGTTCATGCTCGACGATTTGATCTGGATCGTCTGTTCTTCCCAATAAGTAATCGGTTGTAACTCCAAAAATATCAGCTATCCGCGCCGCCATTTCTGCACTTAAATTTTTCTCTCCGCGCTCTATCTCGTAATAATATTGAGGTGTTATGCCTAGTATATTGGCTACTGCAGTACCGCTTAATTTTTTTCCGTTCTCATCTCTTATTCTTTCTCTAATTTCCCTGATCCTGTGCTTATTCTCCACAAATATTCACTCCTTTTTATCAGCTATTAGCTTATTTATATGCTAGCATTGGCTTCATTATTAAACAATGAGCTAATAGCTTAAAAAACGAGAAAAAAGAAGAAAAAATAAGCAAAATGAAGCAAATAGCTTTATAATAGTTAAAAATGCTAAAAAATAAAGCTATTTGCTTCATTTTTCTGTTTGTTTTTATGAAGCTTATAGCTTAATATTTAGTTAGCAAGGAGGTGACAAACATGAACTTTTCGGAGGTGGTACGAAATGTCCTTGAGGACAAAAACTTAAGGATTTCTGATTTGGCGCGTATGACAGGCTATACCCCTCAATATATGTACGATTTGTTGGCTGGTAATCGTCGTTGGAATGAAACAACAATTAATAAAACTTGTGAGGCTTTAGGGATTGAAATAATAGTTGTTCCAACTAAGAAAGAAAGAAGTGCAGGTTAAACTCACTAACAGTGAAGGGAGGAACTAAATGAACCAATTACAGATTTTTAATCATCCGATGTTCGGTGACGTTCGGTTCATCGAAATTAACAACAATCCATACGCCGTTGGCAATGATGTTGCAAAAGTATTGGGGTACAGCCGGCCGCACGAAGCAATTTCAAGTCACTGCAAGGGGGCGGTAACTTACCGCATCCTTATAAAGGAGGACGGAAATGAACCAGTTACAAGTTTTCAACCATGAAATTTTTGGGGAGTTGCAGGTATTCATTGAAAACGGAAATGTTTATTTTCCTGCGACAGAGGTTGCAAAAAAATTAGGTTACGCTGATCCGCACAAGGCAATTAAACAACATACAAAGGAAAAGGGGTGGGTAAACCGCCCAGTCCTTACAAGTGGCGGAACGCAACAAAAGAAATTTATTGATGAAGGAAACCTTTACAGACTTATTGTTAAAAGTCAATTGCCAGAGGCCGAAAAGTTTGAATCGTGGGTCTTCGATGAGATTCTCCCAACCATCCGCAAAACGGGCGGCTATGTCTCAAACGATGAAATGTTCATCAATACGTATCTTCCTTTTGCCGATGAGCAGACCAAGCTGATGTTTCGTGGTGTGTTGGAAACCGTGCGCCGGCAAAATGAACAGATCGCGGCGATGAAGCCGAAAGTGGAATATTTTGATGCGCTAGTCGATCGGAACTTGCTGACGAATTTCCGTGACACCGCAAAAGAGTTGAAAGTCAAGGAGCGGTTCTTTATTAACTGGCTTCTCCAAAACAAATTTGTGTATCGGGATCAAAAAGGGAAGCTCAAACCTTATGCAGCATATGTCCCAGAGCTGTTTGAATTGAAGGAATGGGAACGAAACGGACGGGCTGATGTCCAAACGCTGATTACACCAAAAGGACGAGAGACGTTTCGGTTGTTGTTGAAGAAAGAGCAAACGGCGTGAAAGGGGGTGAAAAGGATGAACATGGAATGCCCACGTTGCGGTTGCGAAAATGCTCAATACGAAGTTGTTGAGGTTGTTGAGGGGAAAGGCTACGTTTGGGAAGCGGTGTGCGAAGAGTGCGGTTGGGAAGATACGAAATATGAGTTCTGAGCCTCAAGGGAGGGAGACGAAGTGAGAAACAAAGTCTGGTGGTCGATGCAAGACCTAAAAGAGCGCACCGGATACAGCGAGGATTGGCTGAAGGAGCACATCCTGCTCCATCCTCGCTACAAACCGATGCTCGACATTGAAAATGGAGGTTTTGTGTACTACCCGGAACGAAAAGGCGAACGCTGGTGCTTCATCGCTTCGAAGATGGAGGAGTTTTTGCAAAAGCATTTCCGAGACATCTTTACGAAAAAGGGTGATCCTCATGCAAGTCAAAAAACTTTCGTTCGATGAGTTGCCGTCGCGTGTTACTGACGAGATCTCTGCCCGATACAAGGACATCCAGCCGATTGAAGCAGCCGTCATGGAGTTTGAAACCATAGCGGAACCGACATACGCCATCAGCTTTCTCGATGTCGATCGAAACATCATTGTTGAACTGACGTTTATGGACGGCAAAATCGTCCATGAAAACCGGGTGACACTCCGAACGGTTTTCAAGGCGATGGAAAAGTATCCGGAACGCTTTGGTCTCAAGGAAAGGAGGTGACAGCATGAACGTCCTTGAGCAAGATCGGGAGTTGGCAGAAAAGATATGGGGTTGCGGTTGCCTCTACTTGGACTACGCGCGAGTGGCATGGGTGAATGGGCAGCTTGATGAAGCCAATCGCTGGGTCGAAGAATACCGCCGTTGTCGTCGAGAGCTGGACGAGCTCCTGCGGCGGAAGAGAGAACACGATCAGCTAGCTGAACTGATCGCGACGCTACAAGAACGCGGAATCAATATTACAGCGATTATCGGAAAGGGGAATGAGTGATGAATATTTGCTTCACCGCCAGCCGTCTTATGAAAGTTTCAGAGGTTCGTAGATTGTGCAAGGAGATGCGGGAAAACCAAGCATTGCTGCAAGTGACTGAGCTGAAAGCTAAAGAGGAATTGTATAAACGTTTTTGGCGTAAAAAAACGGCTAGTGCGTAATAGCACTGCCGAAAAAAACCAGCCCAATGATAATATACCATATTTACCCACTCGACACAAGGACAGGCCTGGTGCCTGTCGTCATGGCTAGGAGCAAACAGGGTGCTATCCCCCTCGCCCATCACGTTTGTTCCTGGCCGTGACGATGTGCACCAGAAAGGAGGTGATGATCTTGACGAAGACAGAGAAGCGTCGTATCCGCTTGCAGGCGATACAGATCCTCGACCAACATTGCCAGCGATGTGAATATCACTCAAAGCTCAACTCCTGCATGTCGGTTTGTCGAGAATGCCCTCATGGCCAGCGCATGCAAGAGATCAGCCGCCCGTTATGGGAAGAGAACGATTTTGACCCGTATTTCCTTAGCCACCGGGTAGGCAGGTGGTCACGAGACGAGGATTTTTATCTCGTCAACCACTACGACGTGCATCCTGTTGAAGTGTTGGCTGCACGGCTTGGCCGGACGACAGAAGCGATCCGAAAGAGGATCGCAGAACTGAAAGGGGGTGAACCAGCATGATTGAGCATCCGATTCGTCAGGAAGAGACACATGTGGTCGGCTATTGCGAGGGATGCGGCGGGGAAATTGTCGAGGGGGATGATGTCATTGAGTTTATTGACGGCTTGATGATTCACCAAGATGTATGGTGCGCCTATGACTATTGCGGCAAGTTCGGCCGGCCAAAACAGGCATAACATGAGAAACGCCTCGCCGAGGGAGCGAGGCGCCAACGGTGATTCTCCTATGAACCGTTACTTACATGGTACAGGATCGTCTCAGAAAAATCAAATGGAGGTGGAAAACTTGGAAGCTATTATTCTCGCAAACACAAGCGAAATGAGCCATGGGGAATGGCTGGAAGCGAGGCGAAAAGGGATCGGAGGCAGCGATGCTTCGGTCATTCTCGGGTTGAACAAATACAAAACGCCATTTGAATTATGGCTCGAAAAAACTGAACAAGTAGATTTGCAATCTTCTACAAGTGATGCAGCTTACTTTGGAACGTTACTGGAAGATTTAGTGGCCAGAGAATTCGAGAGGCGATCCGGAAAAAAGGTACGGAAACGGAACGTTATGTTTCAGCATCCGAATCACCATTTCATCTTGGCTAATATCGACCGATTCATTGTTGGCGAGAAAGCCATCTTAGAGTGCAAAACAGCTTCCGCGTTCCTTGCAAAAGAATGGGAAGGCGATGACATTCCGGAGGCATATATCGTTCAAATGCAGCATTATCTCGGTGTCTTGGGGCCGGAGTATCGAAAAGGATATTTCGCAGTTCTGATCGGCGGTCAAAAGTTCATTTGGAAGGAAATCGAGCGAGACGACGAATTGATCGAGATGATCCTCCAAGCGGAGATTGACTTTTGGAACAATCACGTTCTAGCGAATCAACCGCCGGCACTTGATGGCTCATCTGCGGCAGAAAAGTTTTTGAAGGAACGTTACAAGGAAGCGGATCCGGAGAAAGTTGCTCAACTCGGCGCCTCCTATAAATCAAAAATTGAGGAATATCAGTCCCTTAAAGACACAATTGAGCAACTGGAAAAACAGAAAAAAGCGATCGAGAATGAACTTAAAAACGAACTGAAAGATGCTGAAATCGGTTATGTGGGTCATTATGAGGTGCAATGGAAATCACGTATTCAAAATCGGGTAGATGCAAAATTGCTAAAAGAGAAATTCCCTGACATCTACCAACAAGTCGTTAAGCCGATTACATCACGCTATTTCTCTATAAAAACACTAAACTAGGAGGTTCTCATATATGGCGACAACCAAAACACTCAAAAATCAGCTGCAGGCTAAAAATAACGCTTCCCAGCAACCATCAACCGTGCAGACCTTAAAAGGATTGTTAGCAAGTCCAACACTCAAGAAACGTTTTGAAGAAATCTTAGACAAGCGTGCGCCGCAGTTTATGACTTCAATTGTGAATCTATACAGCTCGGAAAAAACATTGCAAAAATGTGACCCGATGAGTGTGATTTCTTCAGCGATGGTGGCAGCCACGCTCGATTTGCCGGTTGATAAAAACTTGGGTTACGCATGGATTGTTCCATACGGTAATCAAGCACAGTTCCAACTAGGTTACAAGGGATATATTCAGCTTGCATTACGAACGGGTCAATATCGAGCTATCAATGTGATCGAGGTTTACGAAGGACAACTTAAAAAATGGAATCCATTAACCGAGGAACTGGAATTGGATTTTGAAGCGAAGGTATCAGATAAAGTCATTGGTTACGCCGGCTTTTTTGAACTGATTAACGGATTCCGCAAAACCGTCTACTGGACAAAAGAACAGATCGAGGCACATCGCAAAAGATTCTCTAAGTCTGACTTTGGTTGGAAAAATGACTATGACGCTATGGCGAAAAAGACTGTCTTAAAGGCCATGCTCTCTAAATGGGGTATCCTCTCGATCGAAATGCAAAATGCGTTCATCGAGGATGAAAAAGAGGTCAGGGAAGTCAAGGACATCACAAACGAAGCCCAGGAAACTGACTACATCGAAGGTGAGGCATACGAGGTGATCGATCCGCAGCCGCAAGAAGAAACGGCTACAGAAAACAAACCTTTTGAGCAGGAGAGTTTTGACATCGAATGATGGAATACCGCATTGCAATTCCACATTGCTACAAATGGATGGCTGCCGGCAACAAGAAGCTCTACATCGAGTACATCAAGGGATACATCAAAAGCAGCCATCCCGGCTTAAAGCCGGTGAGGATTGAAGGGTCGTATGTGATATGTGTCAAGAAATAGGGGGTGTTGAGCTTGGCAGACGTGCAGCTTGAGAACGGATATACCAAAATCGCAAATGAAATTTTAGAGCATTTGGCGCTGACCAAGCTCAGCCCTATCCAATATCGTCTTATCTTTGTTATCTGGCGTTACACTTATGGATTTAATCGAAAAGAACACACTTTTTCGCTTCGTTTTCTGAGTGAGGCAACTAAGTACGATCAACGACAACTACAAAGAGAATTAGCAAAGCTTGAACAACGAAGGATTATCATTCAAAAGGTTCAGCCTGGGAAACCTCGTATAATCAGTTTCAACAAAAATTATGATGAATGGTTGGATGAAGAAACCATTGGTAATTCTACCATAGGTAAAGTTACCAATGGTAAAACTACCATCGGTAATTCTACCAAAGGTACCCTTGGTAATTCTACCGAAGGCACCTTTTT
>NZ_JPYA01000174.1 GCF_000750005.1 Geobacillus icigianus
AAAGAGGAGCACATCTTGTGTTTTGGATTTAACACGTCTGTAGCCCCACCCAGATTTTCTTAAATTTCTAACAAAAGATAGTACCTTTACATCAGTTCCTATATTACGAACACTTTTACCTTTTGTTTTGTTAATGTATTTAGATTTTTGGCCTATATAAGCCAAAAGCTTTTTGGCTTTTTTCGCTTTATATGCCCTATACGCGATTTTGGCACCTTTAAACGCCGCACCTCCAACCAGTCCCACGCCAACAGCAATCGCCGCCGCTTTCCAACCGCCTTTTTTAAAGGCCTTATACCCTTCATACGCCGCCAATCCTGCATTAATTAACAACCAAGGAAAATGCCCATCCGGATCGACCAACATCACCGGATTGTTGTTCGCGTACGTATACCCGTTCTGCGTCAAGATGTCATCGGCATCGCCTGGATCTGGGTCAAGCGACAGGAACACGCCATGCGTTGAATGGTAGTAACGGGCGATCAGGTAATATAAACCTGTTTCTTGGTCATATTGGTATCCCGCATATCGGTATGGGTTTTCGGCTGCCATCTCGCCCGATTGGGAAAGAACGTTCCCCCACGCATCGTATTGGTAACGGGCCACGATGTTTCCTTGTGCATCGGTTAAGGCGATGACATCGCCATGCGCGTTGTAGTGGTAGAAGTACGTCGCCCCGTCTTTTTTCATTGCCAACCGCTGGCCGTTTTCTCCGTATATATACGATTGTACCACATTTCCGCTTGCGTCGGTTTCATACAAGACATTGAGGCTGTCGCCTTGGTAATGGTAGTTCGTCACCACGCCATTCACAGTCTTTTGGATGCGGCGGCCGTCTTCATCATATTGGTACGTCACAAACGGCGCGCTTTCGCCTTTTCTTGTGATGGAGACGAGCTGGTCGGCTTCGTTCCATTCATATCGATACTGGCCGTCTTCCAATCGGTTGCCGTTCGCATCGTACGTGATCGTTTCATCGCCGAAACGAACCAACTGATTCGCCGCATTATAATCGGCCGTGATCGTCGTGGATAGTCCGTCTTTCGTTTTCACCATTTTCGTCCGATTCCCGAATCCATCGTACGTATACGCGATCGTCGTTCCATCCGGCCATTGCTCTTCCACTAGTTGATCTAAGGCGTCATAACGATAGAGCGTCTTCGCGCCGGTCGGGGTGGCGATTTCTGTCCGATTGCCGTTTTCGTCATAACGGTACGTTTCCGATAAAATTTCTGTTCCGTCCGCCGTACCGACCGAAACGCTTTCCACTAAGCCGCGGTCATCATACGTAAAGGTCGAGCCGGCTCGGTTTCCTGTCGTGAAGGTGCGAACGTTTCCTCTCTCGTCATAGTCAAAGCGGTACGTATACGTTCCATCTTGGACGACCGTATTTTGATCCAATTTATTATATTGGTAATTGATCGTTTGGCTAAAGGACCCATGAGAGAACATGAACTGTTGCAATTTATCCGATGTGGTTGGGTACAGCCATTTTTGCAGCCCACCGCGGTCTGACAGTTCCGTCAGCCGGTTTGCTTTATCAAATGTTCTTGTTTTGGTGGTGCCATCTTTTAGATATTGAACAGAAAGTTCGTTTCCGTTTTTGTCGTAACTAAATTCGTAATACGGAACGTTGTTGTAAGAAATCGCTTTGACTCTTTCGGCCCCGTCATACGTCCATTGAATCGTGTTTCCTTTCGGCAAGACGGTTTTCACTTTATTACCGTTCGCATCATATTCATTGGTGGTCACATCATTCAGCGGACCGACGGTTTTAATGAGTTTACCGGTCGCATCATAAGAATAGGCAAATGTTTGAGACTGGCCGTCGCTGGTTCGAATGACTTTTGAAGTCATATTGCCATTTAAGTCATAATCGTAGTTGACGGAAGTACCGTTTGCTAACAACAGCTGTTTTAAGCGATCCGAGAAATCATACGTGTACTCTTTCTTGTTTCCTTTCTTATCATACTCGCTTAACAGGTTTCCTACGGCATCATAATTCTTTTTCGCCACATAGCCTTCTTCATCCACTTCTTCCGTGACATCATTTCCGCTTGCATCATACTTGTTTTTCGTCACCACGTTTCCTTCCATGAGCCGGATCGCGTCAAACCATACCGTTCCCGTGTAATTGCCACGGAAGACAGCGGATATGTCAATTTTATCGATTGGCTTGGAAGGTTGGATCGAAACCGCCGCCCGATTCCAATCTTGCGTGCCAGTAGGGAAATCCCCGGTATACGTTTCGGTCGTTCCATCCACAAAGTATACTTTAGCTGTAATGGAATAATCGCTTGCGCTCACAGTGCCATTGGCTTTGACATCCTGCGCTTTGGAAAGACCTGTGAGTGTAAGACGAAGCGGCGTATCGCTTGAAGTTTGACCCACGATCACCGTCTGCTTATACTCACTTGCCGATTGCGTGGTGCTTGTTCTAGATATTTTTAGTGAGTACCCTCCATCAAATGATTGCGTAGAATCTACGCTTCCGCCTGTTCCACCCCAATTCGCCGTGGTTCCTTCAAAACTGCTATTTACAACGGGGTTGTAGCTGGAAGAAACCTGCGCTTCTTCCAATTGAACATTATCAAACCAAGCTTCTCCGGAAGCATCGGGAGACTTATGATCGACCTCTAAGTAGACGCGAATTTTGGCTGCATTCGAAGGAGTAGTAAACGTCACTTGCCGCGCAGTCCAAGGTCTTGTGCCTGTCAGTTGGCTATAACGATTATCCGCCCAAGAAATCGTTTGATTTTGACTATTCAGGAATTGAACATTGAAAAAGGCATTGGCTTTCGATGAACCTCTCCCACCTACACTTCGCTTAGAGGTGGGAGTTTCTTACTACTCGATCGAAGAAGCTTCAACGCAGAAGAAGGCGGTCTTCTTCGGCTCGATAGGAGGATCGGAAGTCTTCCCGACCGATTCAGTAAGCAACATCGGTCTCCCACCGATGGGGCGGTCCCACCCGTCTACTACTTCTTGCTTACGCAATCCGTAGATACGTGAGCGTCGTTGGCACATCCCAAGGAACGATCTCTTGGTAGAGCGCCTTGCTCAAAATGTTGCGGGCGCCATGAATGTCCCGATGTTCTTGATACCCGCAAGAACAAGCAACGATTCGTCGGGAACCTTTTTGTCTTTTTTGGCAGACAGGACATGTCTGACTCGTGTACGATTCGTCGACTTCTTTCAAACGAATACCTTGTTGGGCTAATTTATAGGCAAGATATCGCTTGACTTTCCCAAAAGACCAGTTGGAGAGCTTTTGTGCTTGTTTCCGGTGGACTTTCTTTTTCTTTCTCGTGTATCGCTCGACTCCTTCGACATTTCCGATGTACACATCCGACACGGATTGCGCAAGGCACCAATCGACAAATTGCTTCGTCGTTTTATGAAGCGCATCCCGCAGTTAACGTTCCGATTTGGATAAGAGGTATCGTTTGGCTCGTTCGTACTTTTTCCACCTTCGTGAGCCTTTTTGGCATTTGGATTGTCGTCGTTGAATGTCGGCCAATTTCTTATTTCGGAGCCGATGAAGTGAACGTACCTTTCTCCCTGTAATCAAGAGGGCTTGGCCGTTTTCACAAAAGGCGCCGATCGTATGAATTTCACCGAGATCGACACCGACGGAACGACCTGGTTGATATGCTTTCGCCTCCCGACCATCGTCATAGGTGATAGCCAAGTACCAACCGTGGTCATAACAACATTCGATTTCTTTGATCGTTCCTTTCGGTAAGTGGGAGACATGGACGAGGATCGGTTCTTCTCTTTTTCCATTATGGATGCCCATCGATAACGCAATGGTTCCATTTTCGTACACGTTGAACCCATCTTTCGCCCATTTCGTGTTGAAAAATTTCTTTTGTTTGTATGGGTATCGAGCATGGGGAAGTCCTTTTTGAATGGCGGCTTGGGCCGACTGTCGTGCGAAGAGGTATTTGTGGCAAACCGCTTGAATCGATTGGCTGTGGAGATGAAAGCGGCCTTTTGTTTGCTTTTGCAGTTCGCTTTTTGAAATGCGGCGGCCGTGTTGAAGGAAGTATTCTTTCGATAGCCGAAGACACTCATTCCAAACGCGGGCTGACTCTCGATTGCAGGCCCATAGCCGTTCGAGATCCCTCTTGGAGGCACGAAAGGCGACTTTTTGACCGCGGAGCATCGTCATTCCTCCCTTTCTCTGCATGTTGGCTAAGACGATTATAGCACATATGTTCTTATTTAGAAAGAAAAACATCCGATTCATCTCCCACCTACATTCCATTTCGAGGTAGGAGACTTCTCGATGAATGTGTTAAAAAAGCCATACCGCCTAACCAAACGAAAACCCCAAACGGTCATTAATGCCTCCCGTTTGGGGTTCGTTCAAGAGTAGAGCACGATCATCGCAATGAAAAAGTACGCCGCGTTGGCGATTTCCAAGATGCCTAGTTTCATGATCGGCAGCGATTTTCCGTATAAGTAGACGGCGCGAATGGCGCTCGGCGCGTAGGCCAAAACGGCAAACGGCTCGCCGATGGCGATGAGACCGGCAATCAACAAGGCATGGTACCCCCATGACAGCCATTTGTATCGCACGTTTTTCTTTTCGCGAATCATCGTTTTGACGTAAAACGTGCTGCCAATGAAAAAAAGGAAGGAAAACGCGGCCAATTCGAACGCCTCCACCGTCAATTCCCCGCGCCCGACATAAAAGGCGCCCAAGCCGCCGACGCAAAACGATGCAATGGCCGCAACATCATTCCAGAAAGCGCGCTCGTTCTTTTTCTTGCTGTAGTAGATGTTTACTAGAAAAAACGGAATCATCGCCAAGCCAAAGAGAACAAGGGCTGGCCGCTGCCAAAGGGAAACGGCCAGAGCCGGCGCGGCGATGACGCCATAGCGAATGGCAGCGGGCACGTACGGCCCGTTCCGCTTCGTTTTGACCGCCATCAAGAGCGGATACGTCGCCAAGTAGAGGGCAAGCCAAGCGAGAAAGAGCGGCGCGTGAACCCATGAGAGCCCGCCGGCGTATGCCCCGAGCCAAAACGGGATGATGAGCATCGCCCACGCGCCGTGTTGTTTAGGCATCACCCATTTGCTTTTGTTTGCCATCGCTCTCACCCCCCGCTCACTGGCGGAATAAAGGCGACTGTATCGCCCGGCTGAAGCGGCGCGTCGTCGCGGGCGTACTCCTCATTGACCGCGGTCATGACGCGGTCAAGCGGCAAGCCGTAACGCGCTTCCACTTCTTCTTTCAGCTTCCCTACGGTGTCGGGGACGTGCGGCCATGTCACTTGCCGCTCGCCGACTTGTTCGCCCAAATGAGCAAAAAACAAGAGACGGATCATCATTCATTCACCTCCGGCTTTCCGGACGGATAGGCTTTTGTTTCCAGTTGATCGCCAATCCATGCGCTGCCATCTTCCCATTGTTCTTTTTTCCAAATCGGTACGATTTGTTTGATCCGTTCGATGGCGTAGCGGTTCGCTTCATACGCTTCCGCACGGTGCGGCGAGGAAACCGCGATGACGACGGCGATATCGCCGATCTCAAGGCGCCCGATCCGATGGGTGATCGCTGTTTTCGCTCCCGGCCATTGTTCAGCGATTTCCGCTCCGATTTGCGCCAGCATTTTCTCCGCCATCGACACGTACGCTTCATATTGCAAAAAGAGCGTCCGCTTGCCGTTCGTCCATTCGCGCACCGTGCCGGCAAACACGGCGACCGCGCCAGCTTCCGGGCGCATCACTTTTTTCATCACGTCTTCGACCGAAATCGGTTCAGACGTAATGGCAAACAACGACTCCGTCATGTCCCTCTTCTCACCTCATTCATCAACCATGGGATATATGCGGCCTCATCAGCCAGCGAAAACACAGGGTGCGGCAACGGCCGGGAAAGCGGTTCCCAGGCGATGACGGCGCGGATGTTAGCGAGGTGCTGAAGCGACGCCCAATCTTCCTCGGAGCGCACGAGCACGACTTTCGGATGGGGCGCCTGCTTATAGCCTTCGACCAGCACGAGGTCCAGTCGAAGCGGCGCATAAAGCGCCAACACATCATCCAACCGCCACAACGGGCGGCGGAGATGCAGCTGCAACAGCCCGTCCCCTTCCACCGCTGTCGCCACCGCCCCGGCCCGCTCATGGCGGACGGAATCGACGCCTTCCGGCCGTGCCGGCTCGCCGCCATGGCCGTGATGCTTTACCGTCCCGACGCGCCATCCTTCACGGACGGCGGCCGCCACCCATTTTTCGACGAGCGCCGTCTTGCCCGTATGTTTATAGCCGACGACTTGCCAGACGTTCATTCGCTCGATCCCTCATCATCATCGAGCAGCCATACGTCCACCTCGTCACCTTTAGCGAACCCTCTCGTCCCGCCCGGAAGCACCATCAAGGCGTTGGCCGCTGCGAGCGAGGTGACGATGTTCGACTTATCCATGCCGACCGGCTTGACGATCAGCCGGCCGTCAATCGCTTCGACTCGGCTGCGCACGAAGCGGGTGAACGGATTCGGTTTGGGAAAATCGGCGCCGAGCGTGGCCTTCACTTTTTTCAAATACGGCTTGGGGGAAAACAAGCGCGTCCGCACGACCGGGCGGACAAACAGTTCATAGCCGACGTAACACGCCGACGGATTGCCGGAGAGGCCAAACAGCAGCTTGCCATTCCACTCCGCGACGGTCGTCACGCTCCCCGGGCGCATGGCGATTTTGTTAAATAAAACGTTCGCCCCCAGCCGCTCGTAAATGGCGGGCAAATAGTCGTAATCGCCGACCGAGACGCCACCGGTCGTCATGAGCATGTCCACTTGGTCGAGCGCCTCGCGCACGGCGTGAAAGCACGCGTCAAGGTCGTCGGCCAGCTGGCCAAAATAGATCAGCTCAGCGCCGCTTTTGAGCGCCTGTGCTTCAATCATGTAGGCGTTGCTGTTGCGGATTTTTCCCGGAACGAGCGGTTCAGAAACGTCAAGCAGCTCGCTGCCGGTCGCAAACAAGCCGATCCGCGGCTTTTTCGCCACCTTCACTTCGGCGTAGCCAAACGTCGCCAACAGCGCCGCCACTCCCGGATTGATGCGCGTTCCTTTTTCGACGAGCGATTGTCCCTTTTTGGCATCTTCTCCTTGAAACGAGATGTTGTCGCCGGGGCGGAACGAGCGCTTAATCGACATATACGTTTTTCCATCCCGTTCATACTGTTTGGCTAGCTCCAACATGACGACCGCATCGCACCCTTGTGGAATTTGCGCTCCGGTCATCAGGCGCACCGCTTGAAACGGTCCGACGGGCTGTTTCGCCACTTGTCCGGCGCCAATCGTTTCGATCACTTCAAACTCAACCGGACGATCCAGCCCCGCTCCTTCCGAATCGGCGGCGCGAATGGCAAATCCGTCATACGGGGAGCGGTCAAACGGCGGCACATCATGGTCAGCGCGCAAATCTTCGGCCAAATAGCGGCCATACGACTGGCGAAGCGGCACCGTTTCCTCTTCTCCCACTCCGGCGTAACGCATCACCCGAGCGATCGCTTCCGCTACAGGAATCGGGGTTCGTCTTTCGACCATGTCTCTCTCTCCTTTCAACTATATGGCTGTCGGCTATGGTCTCGTCCTTTTCACGCGGTTGCAGCGGTTTGATGCCTCCCGCCAGCATTTCATCACCGACACTTACAGCGGCGATATGCGCCAACATCCTTTCCCGCGTCTCGCCGAACAAAGCGGCCGACGGTGCGAGCTCTTGCTTCCCTTCAGCCGCATTGCGATATGGCTCCTGACTATAGTTTAGCACGTCTTGGGCCCGATGTTCGACTCGGTCGACCGGCTCTTTTGTCTTGATTGTACATAAAAACGAAAAATGCCGTTGTGATGTTGATCACATTCGTTCTCCATCTTCATTTTTTCGCTGCTGTGAGATCAATCACAACGTGGCCGGGGAAAACACGGTATGCTGAAGCTGTAACGATTGGATCAATGGAGGGATGATGAATGGAACAGCGGTTTACTGAACAATCATTGATTGGCGATATTGTCACTCAATTTCCGAAAGCAGCTGATTTGTTGAAAGCGCGGCGCATCGATTTTTGCTGCGGCGGACAGCGTCCGTTAAAAGAAGCCATCGAAGAGCGCGGACTGGATGGCGAAGCGCTCCTTCGCGAGCTGAACACCCTTTATGCGGAGGCGCAAAACAAGCCGACCCGAAACTGGAGCGAAGCGCCGCTGACCGACTTGGTCGATCATATTATCAACACGCACCATCGCTATTTGAACGAGGAACTGCCGCAGCTCAGCCCATATGTCACAAAAGTATTGCGCGTACACGGCATGCACCACCCGCACCTTTCCCGCGTGCATAAACTGTTTCATGAGTTAAAAACGGAGCTCGAGCAACACTTGATTAAAGAAGAAACAGAAGCATTCCCGCTCATTTTCCAATTTACTGACAACCCCTCGCCGGAAAACCGGGAGGAGGTCGAACAGGCTGTTCGCGAACTGGTCAATGAGCATGAGATCGCTGGCGATTTGATCAAAGACATTCGCAACATCACCAACGACTTCACCCCGCCGGAAGACGCGTGCGGCACGTATCGGCTCGTTTACAGCCGACTCGCGGCGCTCGAAGAAGATTTGTTTACCCACATCCATTTAGAAAACAACGTCCTCTTCCCGCGCGTGCTGGCGGCGATAAGAGCATAAGCAAGCAAAGCCATTCCCCCATTTCTAAGGCAAAGGCAAGCGCATTGAACGATAAAGAACAGGGCCGCTCTTCGCTGAAAAGAGCGGCCCTGCTTCTTTGTTACCCGCCGATATACGACATTTCAATTTTCGCCCGTTGTTTCACCGTTTCTTCCGTCCGTTCTTCTGAATAGCGGTCTGTCCGCTGGTTCCAAACCGCGGTGATCAGCGACTTCAGTTCCTCTTTCGTCGCTCCAGCTCTCAGGTCGTCTTTCAACGACACGCCGTTCGAGGCAAACAAACACGTATACAGCTTCCCGTCCGCGGAAATGCGCGCCCGCGTGCAGCTGCGGCAAAACGTCTCCGTCACTGAGGCGATAAAGCCGACTTCCACCTCCGTGCCGACGTAGCGATAGCGGCTCGCCACTTCACCGAAATACGCTTTTTCAACCGGTTCAAGCGGATGCATGGCGTTGATTTGTTCATACATCTCTTTTTTCGTCACAACATGGGAGTAATCCCAGCCGTTCGTTGTGCCGACGTCCATAAATTCAATGAGGCGGAGCGGAATGCCTTGTTCTTTGAAATAGGCCGCCATCGGCACGATTTGCGAGTCGTTCCACCCTTTTTTGACGACCATGTTCACCTTGACGCCGAGCCCCGCCGCCCGGGCGGCTTCAATGCCTTTTAACACCGAGGCGACGCCGATGCCGATGCCGTTCATTTTGCGGAAAATGTCATCATCCAACGCATCCAAGCTGACGTTGACGCGCTTTAGCCCGGCTTCTTTCAGCCGCTGCGCCCATTTCACTAAATGAACGCCGTTGGTCGTCAAGCCGATATCGCGCAGGCCGGGAATCGTAGACAGCCGCGCCACAAGCGCATCCAAATCGCGCCTTAAGAGCGGCTCGCCGCCTGTCAGGCGGATTTTTTCGACGCCAAGCTCGACAAAGCATTCCGAAAGAAGCGCCATTTCCTCGACCGTCAACAGCTCGCCTTCCGCCAAAAAGCGAAAATTCGGCCCGAACACTTCGGCCGGCATGCAATAGACGCAGCGAAAATTGCATTGGTCGATCACCGATAACCGCAAATCACGAAGCGGGCGGGACAGGCGGTCCATGACGTTCGTTCGGTTGCGCTCGCCCATCGCGCTCCCTCCTTTCTGTTTCGTTCGCCGCACGCTGTTGTCAGGCAGCTTTGTTCACTCCCGTAAACGACCGAGTTTCGTCGCAAAGACCAATAAACTGAATGACAATCCGATCGTGACCGCCACCCATGCCCACGCGAACTCCATCCGCCCCGATTCCATGGCCATGTAGACGGCGGTCGGGATCGTTTGCGTTTTTCCCGGAATATTGCCGGCAAACATGAGCGTTGCGCCAAACTCCCCGAGGCTGCGGGCAAACGACAGCACTGCCCCGGATAATAACGCGTGTCTGGCAAGCGGCAGCGAAATATGCCAAAAGACTTGGCGCTCATTCGCCCCATCGATGCGCGCCGCCCCTTCAATGGTTGGATCGACTGCTTCAAGCCCGGTTTTGGCCGCCTGATACATGAGCGGAAATGACACGACCACGGCAGCTATCACCGCGGCACCGGGCGTAAACAGTACGGTCGTATGAAACGACGCTTCGATCCACTGGCCGATGGGGCTATGTCGGCCAAACAAGACGACGAGCAAAAAACCGACGACCGACGGCGGCAACACAAGCGGCAACATAAACACCGTCTCTACCACTGTCTTGCCGCGAAACCGGCGGCGCGCCATCCGCCTCGCCGCCGCTGTCCCTAAGACCGCGACAATCAAGCCGGCGAGAAGCGATACTTTGATCGATAACCAAACCGGTGACCAAAACGTTGTCATGGGTCAGCCTCTC
The DNA here is from genome assembly GCF_000750005.1 of Geobacillus icigianus. Classification (GTDB taxonomy): domain Bacteria; phylum Bacillota; class Bacilli; order Bacillales; family Anoxybacillaceae; genus Geobacillus; species Geobacillus icigianus. The sequence continues at coordinate 10,538 of NZ_JPYA01000174.1, forward strand.
TTTGTTCCATCTCCATCTTAACGATACGAAAACAAATAGGTAAACGCTGTGATGCTGCTCACATTGATTGTATCATACGGGCGGGGAAATCCGGCTTAAAAAAATTTGTGACAACCTGCACAAAAAAGCGACAAACGGTGATTTTTTTCACGCTGTCCCCACTGTGATGTTGTTTACAATAGAAATAGCCGGACAAATGGAGGTGTCAATCATGCAACGGCCAAGCCAACCAGTGGAGAAACGCGATTTTTCCCTCTTGCGCTCGTGGCTGCAATCGTCGAAAAAAGTGATTCCGCTCCGCAAACATTCGTTTTTGTTTCAAGAAGGAATGCCCGCCAATGAGCTGTATTTGATTCTTTCCGGCAAGGTGCAAGTAAGCAAAATTTGCCCCGATGGAAAAGAAATGTGTTTCCGCATTTGCGGAAGCGGAGAAATCGTCGGCGAGCTGACGCTGTTTACAAATGATGCCCGCTATTTATTGACCGCCAAAGTGATTGAACCGGGGGAAGCAGCAGTGATGAATAAAAGCGAACTCGAAGAGCAGCTGCTGATCAATCCGACCCTTACCCTTGAATATATGCGCTGGATCAGCAAGCATGCCCGGCGGACGCAGACGAAGTTTCGCGACTTGATGATGAACGGCAAAAAAGGGGCGCTCTATTCGACGCTCATTCGCCTATGCAACAGCTATGGCGTCCCGCTTGAAGACGGGAGTATTTTTATTGATGTGACGTTAAAAAACCAAGATTTAGCCAACTTTTGCGGTACGACACGCGAAAGCGTCAATCGGATGCTCAATGCGTTAAAGCAAGACGGAATTATTTCCATGAAGCGGGGGAGAATCACCGTCCACGACTTGAACTATTTAAAAACGGAAATCCAATGCGAAGATTGCCCACCGGATATTTGCTGCATCGAATGAGCACGGCGCTTTCATTTTAGAGCCAACTCCCCCGCTTCGATGGAAAGAGCGTCCGGTCAACCGTTGTTCGCGGTCTGCCGGCCGCTCTCCTTTTTCTTTATCTACTGTGATATGCATCACTTCGTTTTTTCTCAATCTCTCTATAATTAAGAAATATAAGGCTTTGGGCGGCATCCATCCTGTTTGGGGGAACAGGATCGATCAATGTCCGCTCATTTCCGTGCCGTCGTCTTCGCCGGTTTCGGTCACCTTCAGCATGGCGACGGCTCCCTTTTGAGCATGATTAAACTGGTGAGTGACGATCGGATACGTTCCTGGGCGGGTGACGGTAAATTCGACGACCGCACCGCCGCTTGCCGGAAGCATCACCGTCTGCATTCCTTGCAAATGGTTGTTCGGGTTGCCATCAAGGTACACATCATCGAAGACCGTGCCGACAACGTGGAACGAGCTTACCTCGTTCGGACCGACGTTGTTGACATACAAGCGGATCTTCTCGCCGACTTTCGCCAATAACGGCTTTTCTTTAAGGGTAAATGTGTCCCCGTTCGTATTCGGATCGCCAGGTTTAAGCGCCTTCGCTGAGAAAACGACATAGCTTGGCACACCGTTTTGGAAATCATTCATATCGTTGTAACGATACCATTCATTTTCGATAAGCACATATTCGCGGTCCACTTCCTTGTCGGTCGGATAACCGTTTTTCGGCTTGACGATGATCACGCCGTGCATGCCGTTGGCGATATGTTGCAAGACCGGCTTTGTGCCGCAATGATACATAAACACGCCCGGGTTGTTTGCGGGGTAAGTGAACGTTCCCGATTTGTTCGGCATCACGTCAATAAAGTCTTTTGACGGTGCAGCGTGGACAGCATGAAAGTCCATGCTGTGCGGGATGGCTGGGTCCATATTTTTCAGCGTAAAATGGATCGTATCCCCTTCATTGACAACGACGAGCGGTCCCGGCGCCTGGCCGTTAAACGTCCACGCTTTATAGATTTTTCCTTTGTCAATTTCAATATCGGTAATTTGCGCCGTCATTTCGATGTGGACGTCATGCGGTCCAATCCGCTCCATTTTCAACGGCACCGGCGCTTGATTTACTCCTTTGTGCGCCGCTAAAACGTTCGTCGCCTGCTGTTGTGTGGCCGCCGTTTCACTTTTGCTTTCCACCTTCACTTGCTCTCCCCCGTTATTGCACGCCGCTAAAAGCGAGGCCGCCAACACGATCGATAACAACGCGGATCCATTTCGGTTCATCGTTCTTTCCTCCTCTAACGGAATCGGTTTACACCTTCAGCGTACGCCATTTCGGCTTCCTCTCTAGTGATTTGTATCACCAAGAAACACGCATATTTGAAGGGTTTGTGAAACGATGAACAATATGTTTATCGCTACTGTAAAAACGATAAAAGACGTGCCCACGTTGGCTAACGGAAAACGGGCATTTCGTTTTCCGAATCGTCACCAGTCCCCCCTTCAGTCCATCTGCCTGGTGAACAATAAAAAGAGGCCAAAAGTGGATACTTTTGGCCTCTTTCGATGGTTACGATGCGTACCGTTTCGCTGGTTCGCCGGCTTTTTTGCCGAAGACGATTCGATTCAATAAGAAGCAGATCAAGGTAAACAGGCTGAGAAGCATAAACCCGAGCACGTAAGAACCAGTCGCATCTTTGATGATGCCCATAAAAATTGGCGGGAAAAAGCCGCCCAGTCCGCCCCATGCGCCGACAAGGCCAGTGACGGTGCCCGTTTCCGCTGGGAACAGCTGCGGCACGAGCTTGAAGACCGCACCGTTTCCTAATCCGGACATCATCGCCAATAACAGGCAGGCGGCCGTCATCACCCAAATGTTTTCCATTCCAAATGCGATCACCAAGGCGCCGATTGTCATTCCAGCGTAGACGAACGTCAATACCCGCTCGGCGCCGATTTTATCGCCAAGGTTACCCCCGATCGGCCGTGCGAGTGTGGCGAGTACGGTAAACCCAGCCGCGCGCATCCCGGCATCGACCGGTGTCAACCCATACAAGTCAACGAGGAGCGACGGCAAGTAAATGCCAAAGGCGACAAATGCTCCGAATGTGACGAAGTAAAACAGCGACAATGTCCACGTATGTTTGTATTTCAACACTGACAGCGATTCACGCATCGTTTTTTGTTGCTTTGGCTTCGGCATATCGGGGGTGAAAAACCAAACGAGAATAAGCATGATGACGATCGGAATGATCATTCCCCAAAACGCCCACGAAACGCCGAAAGCGGCAGCGATCGATGGAACCGAAAAGCTGGCGACCGCTGTGCCGAAATTGCCCATCGCGTTAATCCCGAGCGCTGTTCCTTGTTTTTCCGGCGGAGTCAAGCGCGATACGAACGTTACCGAGATCGCGAACGACGTCCCGGCCATACCGATGAAAAACGCCCAAAACATTAACATCGCATACGAATCCGCAAACCCTGCGCCGATGAGCGGAATGATTAAAAACAGGAGCAGCAGCGAAAACAGCCTCCGCCCGCCGATCCGGTCCGTCCAAATGCCAAGCGGCAGGCGCATGACTGAACCGAGCAGCACCGGAATGGCGACTAAAATGCTTTTTTGCGTCGATGTCAGGTCGTACATTTCTTGAAACGTGCTCGCCAGCGGCGAAAAGACGGCCCAAACTGCGAACGAAAACATCATGGCGAATGTCGTAATGGGCAGCAGCGCTTTTTGTTTATTCATGAAAAGCCCCTCCCTAATCTTCAAAAATATGTGGCTTTGTTTGTAATTCCATCATACGCGGGCGAAGGAAATTGATTTGTGAGGTTTATCACGTTCTTGCTCGTTGTCACCATTTTGTCAAAGTCGCTGTCACTGTTTTGCCACATATAGAAAAAGAGGGTGTCTCAAAAAGCGATGAGACGCCCTCTTCATTACCGCATACACGCATCTGCCTCGTCCGGACATCCTATATACCGTGTTTCACTCGAATACAACGGCTCTTTTGAATCAGCCCCATGATTTGGCCGCGCATGAAGCTATAAGGAACACCGTTCGGCTGACCCCCCTCTCAAACTGCTTGTTGCAAACAGCCTGTTCCCTCACCCGCTCGCCCGTATCTCTTGCCTCATAAACAACCAATAAGCGATCGCAAAGCAGACGAGGGTGGCGGCAATCAAGGCGGTCGCTTGCGGCCAAATGAGCAAGACACTTTGCGAGAACGGCAGCGGGGCGGCAACAGCGCCGGCCGTTTGTTCCACGGTGACGATCCCTAGCGTCCGAACGTCCGGCGAAAGCAAAGCGGTCGTGGATTCGTTGAACAAGTAGCTCGGAGACAATCTCATGAGACCAAGCACCAACTCTTGACGGCCGACCGCCTGCTCAACGGACGTAATCGCATCAGACTGCAAAAACGACTTCGCAACTACTTCCACGATCATCGCGTAAAAAAGGTTGAAAAACAGCCAAACGGCCAGCGCTGACAACGCAGATGTCGCCGCTTGGCGGAAGACGACGGAAAACAAAATGCCGAGATTCAGCCAAAAGGCGATATACACAAGGCATAACAACAAAAAGCAGACCATGCGGGCAAACTCTTCGAAAGTAGGCGGAATCCCCAAGACCAAAATGCCTAATGCCGTCACAAGCAAGCCGAGGGAAAGAAACAACACCGCATTCAACAACAACGCGACGACAAACTTGCCGTTGATGACGTAATCGCGCGGGATCGGCTGTGCCATGAGCCGGCTCAGCGTCCCGCGATTCCGCTCCGAATTGATGGCATCAAATCCAAGCGCGATGCCGAGCAGCGGTCCGAGAAAACCGACAAACGTCACAAACGATGGCAGCGTTCCGTCCGAGACAGTGAATAATTTTAAAAACAAGTAGGCGCCTTTCGCGATTTCCTTGGCCTCTTCCGACGAATCGAGCGCGTCCCGAATCGTCGTCATCGCCGTATACAGCGACCCGAAGCAAGTGAGCAAGATGAGAGCGATCAAAATGATCATGCGCCAACTCGTCAAATAATCGGCCAGTTCTTTTTTGACAATGGCCGAAAAGGCGCTGCTTGCCCCTCTTATCCGCTTCTTCTCATCAAGCACCCCCGCCTTCAGCCGTTTTCCCCATCTTTTTGCATATGAAAAACCACCGTTTTCCCATCGCCCCTTCTTACGGACCTTCAACGTCCATCCCTCCCTTCAAAATAGCGAAATGGTGATGGAGATTGAAGGTCTCAAGCCGTTCGCTGCTCGCGACTACCAATTGTGGATTGTGTACACGGACAACGAGATGAAAGGAGAGCTATTGACGATCCGCCATGGGGCATCGCGCATTTTGATCACCGGCGAGGACGTCAAACGGTTCAAACAAATTAAAGCAAGCCTCGAACCAAAAGGAGGAAGCGTGACGCCGACCGGACCGGAAACGTTTATTGTCGATCTCAAACACGAATAGACGCCAAAGCCCCCCTTTTGCCACAGGCCAGCGGCCCGTGTCGCTCGCTCGTTCATCCATCCGCCGCAAAAAGGCCCCCGCTGCGTCCGGGGGCGGCAAGCCAAGCCGGGGACAGCCGCCCCCGTTGGCCTAGCGGCGGTTTGCTTCTTTGTTTCGTAGCGCCTTCGGAATATATATAAATCGACTGTCGATGAGCAAATTTGCTAACACAAATTGACAACCAAACAAAAAAGGAGACATGAACCCGATTCCTTGAGTAAAATAGATGTGCTCAAACCCGTTCACACAAGGAGGTTCATGTCTTAGGAATCGATAAGCACATCATCAAGGAATCCACCAATTTTTCATGACGTTGGGATTGGCGCTTGATTTCTCGAAGCCGGTCATCAAGCATCTCGTTTACCTTGTCGACGCCTTGTACCAAGGGATGTTCGGGGACATTGACGGATGTCCGGTACTGGAGTTTTCACCCGCATCATCGAACCACGCTCAGCCACTTTTTCACGAAAAGCCCTTGGAACGAGGAAAACCGGCTTGAGAAGCTGCAAGAATGGATCCTTCGCCAGATCGAACGCCTAGCCAAACGGGAGAATCAACCCCTGTTCCTTTCGATGGATGATCCCATTTGTCAAAAAACGAAGCCTTCGTCACGGGCAACGCACGCCATTCAAGGGTGTGACTGGCCTTTCTCTCACAGCGATCATCAATGGGTCTGGGGGCATTCGCTTGTTTGGCTGATGGTGCACACCTTCTCGCAAGCGTTTCCGTTCGCCTTTCGTCTGTATGACAAGACGGCGGGAAGAAGCAAAATCGACCTAGCGATCGAGATGCTTTCTTCGCTCAAAGAAAAGTGGACTCGGCCGATGTGCATGGTATCCGTCCCAAGCGCTCATCGAAGCCTGCTTGAAACAAGGATTCCATGTCATCGCCATGCTCAAGACGAACCGGATCCTCTATCCGAAAGGCATCGACATTCAAGCGAAGGAGTTTGCCCGCTATATCGAACCCAACGACACCCGCCTCGTCACGGTGGGGGAACGAGCGTTACCGCGTGTATCTCACAAGAAATAGATTTTGGTGGAAATGGCACATTCCATTCACTCGTCGGCCTCCATTTTACTGTCATGGCTGGACGCGTTAGTGAAATCCCACACATTTGTGATAAAATCACTATCATCAAACAAGATTATTTCACTTTTTCAAGTGTAAAACGGTTGATTCTATATACTTCGTCACAAAGAACATCAATATCTTCTTGATTGTGACTAGTGAGCAAAATCGTCCTTCCCTCTTCCCTAAACTTTCGAAGCAAATTGCGGATCGTTTCGACGCTATCAGCATCTAAAGCATTGAATGGTTCATCTAAAATTAATGTTTGTTGATCTTCCATAATGGCTTGAGCAATGGCCAACTTTTGTTTCATTCCAAGTGAATAATGTTTTACCTTTTGCGGTGATTCTGGATTTAATCCAACCATTCTCATCGTTTGCTTGATTTTGTCATCATCGATTTGGTTTCGAATGAGGGCTAATGCTTTTAAATTTTCAAATCCTGTCTTCCCCGCTATATATCCTGGCCGATCAATGATAATTCCAAAATTACTGGGAAAGCGCTTATTCGTGCCCAACACTTCCCCGTCCACAATCACGCTACCTTGATCAGGGAGTAGAAACCCACATATAAGTTTAAAGAATACGGACTTTCCCGAGCCATTGGGGCCAATAATTCCATAAATTTTCCCTCTTTCCGCCGAAAAATTCACATTTTCTAAAATCGTTTCCCCTTTAAATGATTTGCTCACTTGATTCAGTTGAATATGCGCCAACATTCTCACTCCTTTTTAGAAATGAAGATCTTGCTTGCGAAAAACATACAGCAAGAAAACAATCATTAAAACATTCCATAACGCTAAAATCGCGCTTATGCGATACACCGAGCTATCGGTAAGTAAATACGACATGCTATTTAATCCAGATGGAACGATCCCCCAATTGTTAAGGTGCGGTAACATAAAAAATGAAAGTAAAGCGATCCCAACGAAACTATAAAACGTTTCTTTGCTTAACCAAGCAATAATAAACACAAATAGCACATAAAATGATAGTTGAAGATAACCATTGACAAAAAAATGATAAACGATTTTAAGCACGGTGACCGAACGCTCAATAGAGACATAGAAATCAAAAGAGAACCCATTCAAAAAAGAAATGAATAAGGCTAGTAAAGCTAAGGCGAACAAATATACCCCAATATATAACATTATCTTGCAATACCAACCCCAAAACCATCGACTGGTAGACTGATAACGCAAAAGCTTGTAATATCCCATTTCTGACAATTCCTTCTGCAAATACAGTTGAACCCAATAAACCAGTCCAAAATAGAGAATCAAATAGCATAAAAATGGCTTAAAATAAAACGCCTGATTTGAACCGCCTATAAACATGAAAAGAAACTGATCCCAAATCGTTGTTCCTTCTTTTCCTCTCATACCCGCCCATAATGACATGACAATCAAAAGGATAGCCGCATAGTCATTCCAATTGTATAATTTTAAATTCAAATCTAATAGGTTAATAACCAAGATAAGTAGGATCATCCCCACTGTAACCACTACAATCGATATCCATATAGTTCCGAATTGCATAACTCCCGAATGCAAAATCAAGTAATTGCATAAATTGAGTAAGGAATGGGGAGGAAGAAGTTTAAATGACACCCCAGCATAGACCCATATAAGAACAGCAGCGAATACGACTATCCTTTTGTACTGCCATTTCACATAAAGAATAGCCAACAGAAGGTGAAAACAACTCACACTCAAAACAAGCAACGCTAAATGCAGCAACAATGCCAAAAAAGGACTAGTTATCAATTTTTGTAATATTTGCGTTTCGCTCAAAAACGCGTCCATCTTACTAAACGGGCTCCAGCCAGCAAAATGAGGAGCACCAATTGACAAAACTCCGCTCACTGCTCCCCAGACGATGATGGATACGCCGACAATTTGTATAAATTGAGCTAATGTCGCATATACCCAACTTCGGTAAGAACCAAATCGTATGAAGATCGTATAATCAAAGTTAGATGTAATAATTACTAAAGAATGATAGAGAAAAAAAGGCAAAACAAAGTAAATGATTAGATAAATATTGCCAAAAGAACTATGCGCCAGATCCCATTTATTCAACTGCAGTTTGCTTTGAAGGGAATGAATATACATCTGCTCTTTGGCTCTTACACCATATATGTAAATCATCACTCCAAAGAGAATCCACTTGACTTTTAGTAATTCATTAAAAAAATTGCTCCATTTATTGTTTATCATTCTAATCATGATACTGATGCAACCTTTCTTTTAGATAAACGATCAATATAACAACAATAAGGCATAAAACCCCGAAAGGCACGAATGCCGTCCATAAAGGTTGCTGTGATATGCTAAAAGGAAAAATAGCATAAGTCGGAGAAAATTGGTCATATCCAAGAACTTGAGCAATAAAGTTTCCCAGCAAATAATAGATGAATGGAATGGAAAGCGCTACAAACGCCTTTTCTAAAATCATGACGAGCAACAACCCCATTGTCGCATACATCATCCCATTTAGACCAACCCATAATGAATAAAGGATCCCATATGGCAACGTCCCTAAGACCAGTAATTGCTCGAATGTGGTATGAGGAATTGGATTGCCATCGGTTGGATACAAACGAACGATCCCTAAATGAGGTTCAACATACACACAAAAAACAAATGGAAGAAATACAATGAAAAACGCGATCAAAAAGGACAAAATCGCATTGGCGATTAGTTTGCCAAAAAAGTAAGTTGTCAAAGAGATACGGATCCGCACATAGGGAAGAAAATAATTTTTTTGTTCACTTGGAAAAGAAATCGCGTACACAAGAATCATGATAATGGGAAAAAGTAACGGCACAAAATTGGAATTTACACGCAGGAAAAGATCCAACTGTCTATAATAAACATAACCATCCTTTATCAACGCAAATTGAATGGAAGGCAGAACTAACACCAATGCAGCCCAAACTACCCATTGTCGCCAAGTAAAGACTTTCAAAAATTCAACTTTCACTTGATGGCCTAACATGTTCTACACCCCTTCCCATATACTTCTATACGAGGAGAAACATGATCATGCACGTGTTCTGCAACTGTATTATATCACTTAGTACATATGAGAACAAGGGGGATTTTGGGATTTGCTAATTTCAGACAGTACGAACCCGTTACACACTCGAAACCGATCGAGCTTATGATCGGATCCCCTCTATAATATACATGCGACATGAAGAGCCAACCTCTCGGTTATTCTGCATATCAGTGAAATCGGTGAACAATTGAACATTAGTAAACGAACTGTCGAACACCACGTATCATCCATTTTGCGAAAGCTGAACGTCAAATCACGGTCCGGAGCGGTAGGAAAAGCGTTTATGCTTGGATTGCTTCAGTAACCGCGGTTTTAGGGGAGAGTCGAAAAAAGAATACGTTTGATCAAGCACCACTCCTCCAATCAGCCAAATGGCTATCTCTAAACATCTTAAAGAGATTCGACAACGCTAGGCAGATAACGTTAAGAAAATGTGATCGGTAAAAATCGAACATTCTGACTATAATAAAGAAACCTTGAAAGAGTTTTGACTCATTCAAGGTCATTGACCATCTACTATTCTATTTTGTTTTTACAGCTTCCCTTAATTGTTCTACTACACTTTTTAGCCATTGGATTGGAGTCACTCCAAGGGCAGGAAAATATACCCCGTCTGCACAGTGTTGTATGTATTCATTCTTTTCATCATCTGAATACTCGCTATTAATGAATTCCGTTAAAAATGCAATCGCAGACTCAAGATATTCCTTACTTTCTTCTGTTAACAATTCTTGTAATGCTTCCTCAGGCGAATCAATGTCTTGATGAAACGTTCCAGCTAGAAACTGAAAAACTGGATCTCCCGGATTATTTTTGATCAGCAAGCATCTTACCCTCCATTCCGTTATTGAGTTGGATAACCAGTTAAAATAAAATTCCCTGCCCCATCTTTCTTTAATACTATCTTAGCATTTGTCATATTTTCAACTGTCGTCGAACCTCTTTGTACCCCGCGGCCAATAATTTCTGTACCTTGATAAGGCAGAACCAAAGTCGATTTCGCTTTTGGATTGCTTAACCATTCTTGGATCATTTTCTGGTTATTTGGATCGTTTAAAACTTCGCTGGCTACTCTTTCAGCCGTAGCTCGATCTTTGAAAGTCGATGCCCCTTTTATTTTAGGATTATCTTTTAAGCGTTGTAATAACTCTTCATCTGTCTTCCCAACATGTCTGGCAATTAGATGCCCGCCCCGAGCCTCATGTGCAGCTAATCCTCCTCCAGGAGCTAGAGGACTAAAATCTTTAGGTTTAACATTAGTCGTCCCCTTCTCAATCACATTATCGACTTTCTGAATCATATGGCGAGATACATCTTTCGCCTCATTCATCAACATCCGAGGCGCTGAACCCACTCCGGCATATACCGGCTGCATTGAAATGGAAGCGATGCTCTGCACTAATTGGTCCCATTGCGTCTTGAACAGGCGAGCGGTTTCCACCAATGGCGCTTTGATGACTTGATGGTAGATCCTTTGGAAGAACACTTTCACTTTATCATAACGCACGACATGCTTCACTTTCGACAGGGTAGAGGCGGTGTCGATCGCTTTCGCTCCCTTGGTCGCCGCTTTTCCTGCCATGCCGACTCCTTTTGCGGGAGGAGCAATCGACGCAATCAACATTCCTCCTGCCAACAGCCGATCACCAAACGATAGGCGCTCTCCAGTGACTGGGTCGTACTCCCCGAACACGCGTTGCAAGTCGTACCAACCAATCAGTTCTAATCCGAATTCCTTCATGTTGTCGGCCAGCGTTTGGTCGGCTTGACGCATCGCTGCGGCGGTGCGATACAACAGCTCTTCGGCTTCATTAAGCTTTTCTTCATAACGCCTCAGCCAATGAACGAGTTCATCCCTCAGCTCTTCGATTGCGGACGTGCTGACGCCGGGGAGATTCATCGCAAGGGAAGAGAGCTCCCACGATAACGTCATCCGCGCCCGCTGACACGCATCTTCCGCATCGGGAATATGTCCAGCGACTGTTTCTAGCTCATCTGGCTTTACATGAATCATTGCCCGCACTGCACCCTTTCATAATCATGATCCAACACGCTTGACATGTAAGACATTCTTTCTTCACTCTCCGCTTATGCTTTGTATAAATGGTAACATAAGCTAATATAGTGTAAATTATGATTTTATTGGCTCTTCACCACAAAATGTACTTGACAATCAAGTTGTTTTCTGATCAAGGGTACAAAAAATGCGAAATTTCCTGTATGGTAAAGGTAACCAAACCATCAACCATGGAGGAAATTTCGCATGCCATCTCCGTTTATCAAAGATTTGATCACTTTACCAAGCTTTCTTATTCAAGGAGAACGAAAAGAGGAAGAACGATGGATTTTTGAACGTTCCCTCCCTCCTCATTGTCCGATCTGCCCGACTTGCTTCGGACGAACCATCAACATGTCATCGAAACGGAAACAATGGATTCATGGCTATACCAATACGGTCGGTTTATTTTGGATTGAACTTCCCATCGAAAGACGGCGTTGCCAAGCCTGTTTTCTGACGTTCACCGTTTCTGATCCGGGACTTCCGTCTCACAGTATCGCGACGGAATCGTTTCAACATTGGGTCGCCCAGTTATGCATCGGAAAAACGATTCAAGAAGTCGCTCGCTTGTTACCACTCGCCTACACGACCGTAGAACGCTGGTTTTATCAATATACCCCGGCTCTTTTACCAACATCGAATCCTACCGTCGTATGTGTGGATGAATTCGCTTTCCGAAAGGGACATGATGACGGAGTAGCGGTGATGGACACACAGACTCGGAATGTCCTTTCCATTGCTTCTGGAAAAAATAAAGAAGCCATTGTGGAGGCGCTTCAACCCGTCGCCTCCAAAGTGAAGTATGTGGTCAGCGACTTGGCTCCTGCCATGAGAAAAGCCATGGAAAAGGTATGTCCAAAAGCCATCCATGTTCTTGACCACTTCCATGTGATTCAGTTATTCACCGATGCACTGGAACGTTGTCGCAAATCCCTTGCCAAAGGCGGAACCAAACACGGAAGCGTTCGCCGCGTGTGCCGATTGTTAAGCCAACGTCCAGAAAAATGAACAGAAGAAGAGAGACAGGAAGTTCGACAATGGTGCCAAGAAAGTGCTTATTTACGTGATGTCTATCAAGCCCTTCAACATTTCCGTTACGTATCCAAAAGCCAAACAAGAAAGCAAGCCGAAACTCGTTTGACCCAATGGTTTGACCGGTACCTTTTTAGCGACTGTGCCGCCGTACGCCGTATTGCCAAGGCACTCATCACCCGAAGAGACGCCGTGCTTTCTTGCATCGTTTTTTCTTACTCCAATGGTCCAATGGAAGGAATCAACAACAAAATAAAATGGATCAAAAGGCGAGGATATGGGTATCGAAATATCCAGCGTTTTACTTTGCGTGTCTGTCTAGAGACCTCTATCACATTTTAACGTAAAAATCAAGTACATCTTTTGGTGATGAACCGTTTTATTACCATTTTTTACAACGTGTCTAGTGATTATTTATACCTAACCTGTAGTGCTAATCGAGTGTCAGCGCTCAACCAGCCCAAGTGTGACCATGACAATTCGTTCATTCTTGGATAATGAATGTCTTTCTTTGTCAAGCGCAAAATCAAACATAAACAAAGCGGGTGCTCCCTTCGAAAAGAGAAAGACAACCTAACATCCAAATGTGATGTTGATCAATCGTTGGCCTAGCAACAATTTGTTCCTTTGTTTCGCAGCGCCTTCGGAATATAGATGCAGTACGGTTCGCTTTCCAAATAGTCGCCCGTTACGGCGTAAGCGCGTGAACGCGAGCCGCCGCACACGTGGCGAAATTCGCAGACGCCGCATTTTCCTTTGTATTTGTCCGGATTGCGCAAGTCTTGGAAAATCGGCGAATGCCGGTAAATGTCGGCCAGCGGCGTTTCCCGGATGTTCCCGGCTTTGACCGGCAACAGCCCGCTTGGATAAACGTCGCCAATATGGGAAATAAAGATGAAGCCGTTGCCGTCATTCACCCCTCTCGGCGCGCGGCCAAGCCCGTCGACTTGCCCAGTTAATCCTTTATTCAAGACATCTTCGTAGTGAATGCCGTTGTTCGCCGTTTTTCCTTCGCGCATTTTCGCCTGCAGCACAACGCGGCGGTAATGCTGGGCGGCCGTCGTTTTAATGTCAAACGGAACGCGTTTGCTCGTCTCATACAGCCAGCGGAACACTCGCTCATGCTCGACGGGGGAAATCATGTCCGATTCTTTTCCTCTTCCGGTCGGGACGAGGAAAAAGACGCTCCAAAGAACGCATTTCAGCTTCTCAACCAATTCCGCCATTTCATCAAGCACATGAACGTTGTACCGCGAAATGACGGTGTTGATTTGCACGGGAATGTCGAGCTCATGCAAGTATTGAATCGCACGGATCGTCAAAGCAAACGAGCCGCTCGTGCCGCGGAAATGGTCGTGAATCTCGGCGTTCGGTCCGTCAAGGCTGAACGCCCAGCGCGCCAAGCCGACTTCTTTCGCCTTGCGGATCGCCTCTTTCGTCACGTTAGGCGTCGCGCTTGGCGTCATTGACACGCGCAACCCTTTATCGATCGCATATTTCGCCAAATCGTACACATCCGGCCGCATGAGCGGATCACCGCCGGTAAAAACGAGCATCGGCTGATCCATATCGTAAATCTCGTCAATGAGCTTTTTCCCTTCCTCAAACGTCAACTCGCGCGGGTCGCGGTGATATTGTGCCTCGGCGCGGCAATGAAGGCATTTTAATTGACACGCCCTGGTCAATTCCCAAATCACAATAAACGGATTTTCATTGAAATCGCGCATCCCATTCCCTCCTTGGCCTCCATTGTACCGCAATGGCTGGACGCGTTATGTGATATCCATCACATCTACAGCCAACGGCGGTTCAGACAGGCTTCGATAAGCGCTTAGGACGGATACTAGGAATCCAT
>NZ_JPYA01000175.1 GCF_000750005.1 Geobacillus icigianus
CTTTTAGCTTTTTATTATCCTGAAGATAATGAGCTCTTGTTTTTACCTTCCATTGATATATTTTCCCGTTTGTTGCTATATTTTCATAATGGCCATCTAACTCCTCAACATTAACCAATCTCTTTCCATGATTATCATTTAATAAATACACATACGGCTTTACAACGTTCGCATACAGAAAACTGTGAATCGTCGATACCTCAACCCTTTCCTGATTCATTCCCAAACGACTTTGGACTTCTTCTGCACCAACAGTTGTGTATGTTATACAAGCAATTTTTGAAGTATATGTAAGATTCTCCGCATTTTGAAGAACATTTTTGATATGCTCTACAAGCCAATGCGTTTTTCCTGCCCCAGGCCCAGCTATCACTTTAAAATGACGACTAAGATCTGATAATGGTATTCGTTGATCAGAAGAAATCAGTCTAATATTGTCCATCCTGCCCTACCCCTTGATTATCCTTGTAACACACCCACTCAAGGGCCTTTCGAATATGGTCAGGTACTATCAATCTTTCATCTTTGTTCTCTTGTATTCTGCTAGCCAATTCAAAAGCAAGTTCACCTTTTCTCCCTTTTGCGTACAAAAGGAAGCTCGAAGCATGCTTAGCCCTCTCTTTATCCTCATTTTCCCAATTACTTGCCTTAAGTTCGTCAACTTCAACAATTTCTACTTCATCAGTAAAAAGTAGCTTACTGTTATAATTGTCCCAAGCCAAATCGTATTCAAATGTTTTTCCATGTTCCTTTTTGTAGAATATCTCTACATTCAAACAGTTATTTTTTTGTTCTAATAATTTCTTTACAGCCCCTGATATTTCACGATACTCGTAGTTTTCAGGATCTTGATTTATCTCAAACGGCCAACACTCTTTCCATCTTTTCTTTCCAGAACTACTATCGTTTCTCTTCTCTAATTTAGCTGGATCAGAATCAATAATACAGGCTACTCTTTTTTGTAAAGCATATTTTTGTCTTTCCGAAGTAACTCCAGCTCCATATAATTTAATGAAGTGCTTAAAAGTTAATGAATCAACACGGACAAGGGAGACATGATGCTTATCCAAATCGCAACCAATCAATTCCGCCAGTACAGGAAGAAGTAACAATTCAGCCATTCCCTCAACCAAAATTACGGACTTTGCAAATAACATAGCCGATTTTGTAGCATCAAGATATCGCTCCACATACTTTTTTGATTCCTGATCCTCGTTGCTTTCTAAAAATACTTTATCAGGATACTTAGCAAAGATTTTTCCGCTTTCATCTTTTTCCAGACAAATAATTGGTTTTAAACCAACTGCAGAGGTTATATGCGTTGAATGGGTAGTTATAAAAATTTGTCTGCTAAAGGTTTGATTTTTCACTTCTTCTTTGAGAAATTTTAGAAAATTATATTGAAGAGCTGGATGTAAGTGTGCTTCAGGTTCCTCAATAAGAAGTATCGGAAAAGTTTTGGCGTTTTCCCCGTATTCTTCGGAAGTAATCATTTTAAATTTTGATAAGATCAGAGATATGTATATAAGGTTGTTATAACCCATGCCATTGTTTATGATAGGTATCTCTATTCCAGTCCGATCCTTGATTATTAATCGAAGAACGGATAGCACATCATTTTCATCTAAATTCCCATCCAAAGCAGGTGTACCTCCAACAGACGCACCTGTGTCTTCTGCAAACTTTAGCACTTCCTTTTGGTTTACTCTTTCAATTAGATTCTTCACTAACAAGTCTGCATACTGGTCAAATATTTGAGCCTTAGTCAGTCCATTGTCCGCAGGTTCTGCCGCTACCACCTTATCTTTAAAATGCATTAATAATTGCTTTAAAAGCGTGTTTCTTCCAGTAAACATATTGCTTTCCACATCTCGAAGTGCATCTAACGATTCACAATGTATTTTGTCTAAATACTCTGATTCTGCACGAATTTTATTTATAATATTTCCACCGTATATCTTTGAGACATATCTCTTCAAGTTTTTTTCTAGCAATGCCCAACGTTCTTTAGTGGAAGAGGTTTTTGCATAATCATCATGGTACGGTTTATGGTCTTGCTCAGGTAGAAAAAATTTATACGTGAGCTGGGCTTCCCATGGGGTATCCAATTTTGTAAGCCAACTTGCAACAATCGCTTTATCATCTGTTGTGTCTGTTTTTGAAGAGCGTAATGTCACAGTAATTGTTATCTCTGGCGGAACAGCCAAATCCACATTTTTATTGAAATCATCAATTGTAGGAGATTTTACACCCGTACGCCTAAAAATATATTCTAATGCCTTAATAATTGTCGTTTTTCCAGCATTATTACTTCCTATCAAAACATTTAAACCCTCATTAAATTCGATGAAAAAATCATCAAAACATCTAAAGTTCTGAATCCGCATGCTTGATATGTACATTTTATGATTTCCTCCCCGAACTTCTCCCTTTATTATTTGGTTGCCGTCCTAGTCCCCATTCATTTATGTTTCCACACTTCACTTACCATCGATAAAATTATGTATAATCTCAGTAAACCAAAGCCAATCGTGCAAGTCTCTAAACGACTTTATTGGTCTAAAACGTTGATAAATCGGGTAAGTAGCAAAAAATTTATCATAGAGACTGTCCAAGTTCATGTTATTCCCCCATTATAAAGCTTTTTTACATATGTAGTTTTACATATCTAAAAAGCATTGTCAATTGTTAATGGATTTGTCTAACAAAAGGCTCAATAAT
>NZ_JPYA01000176.1 GCF_000750005.1 Geobacillus icigianus
CTCGGCCTTTTTTACATCGTGGGCCACATGCTGTACAGCTTGTTCCGCTTTCTTTTCTGCATGCTGAAATACTTCCTTGGCCTTATGGCCGATATGCCCCGCGTCTTTCGCTACTTCTTTGGCTGCGCGTTCAACTCTCTTTTCAATCTGATGCACCGCTCGATGCACGGCCTTCTCGGCTTTTTTCACATGGTGCGTTGCATGTTTGACCACTTGTTCTGCTTTCTTTTCCGCGTGATGAAACGCTTCTCTCGCTTCGCGGCTGATGTGCACGACATCTTTCTTTACTTCCTTGGCCGCGTGCTCAACTCTCTTTTCAACCTGATGCACCGCTCGATACACGGCCTTCTCGGCTTTTTTCACATGGTGCGTTGCATGCTTGACCACTTGTTCTACTTTCTTTTCCGCGTGATGAAACGCTTCTTTCGCTTCGCGGCTGATGTGCACGACATCTTTCTTTACTTCTTTGGCCGCGTGCTCAACTCTCTTTTCAACTTGATGCACCGCTCGATGCATGGTCTTCTCGGCTTTTTTCAAGTCGCTGGCCACGTGTTTGGCTGTATTTTCTATTTTTTTCTCTACATAGTGGCTCGCCTTGCTGAACATGTTGCCGATGGATTTCAAAAAGGACATATTCATTCCACCTGCCTCTTATATCAAAAATGAATTGTCTCACTATGATGTATCGGCAGGTTTTATACAATTATTTAGTATTTTTGCTAAATTTCTTCGTACTTTGCCCCATCCCCATCAAGTTGAGAATTTTGGTCTTTGTGCATCGTCAAAAGCATGGTATCCTTTCTAACGAACACTCTACGTTTAGAAAAGGTTTCTTTCATGGAAAAACAAATGCAAGCATGGATTCCAACCATTCGCCAGCTCTTTTCTCCCAAAGGAATAACCCGTCTCGTACGGAAAACAAGATTGATCCGGCGACAGCGTTCGTTAACGGCGGAAGCCTGTCTGACTCTCTGTGCATGGGGGATGGTTTGCTGTCCAAACAGGTGCCTAAGCGGTTGTGTGCGGCCTTGACGCTCTGGCATGGCTGTTCCCTTTCAAGCGAGGGCTTGAATCAACGTTTTACCGATCGGGCTGTGGCGTTTTTGCGAGAAGTGTTTTTCCTTCTTCTCCTGCATCAACGTCCGTTGCTTTGGTCCACGATCCAAGCCTATCACACGAGTCTCGTCTTAAAATTTTTCTACCGGTAGCCTTGACGGGTATGGGGAACACTCCTTCTTCCACCGCCGCCATTTGCCGGTGTCTGGCCAAGCCACCCCGACATGCAGCTGGCCAGACGCTCAACTACAAACTAAATCCTTCTACGTGCTTCAACAATCTCCCGCAATTCTTCAATCGATAAATTCCCTCTATGCAACATGGCATGGCAATTCGGGCAGACCGGACGCAAATCGTCAAACGGGTTCACCGTATATTGCTCACCAATCTCGCTCAGCGGAATGAGATGATGAACTTCGATAAATCCTTTCCCGATTTCTCCATAAACTTGCTCAAAGTCAAATTGACAGACGGAACAACGGTAGCCGTGTTTTTGCAAACAAAGCCTCCGCGCCCTTACATTTCGTTCATACCGATTCACAGCAACCAGCTTTTTCCCGCCTTCGCGCAGCGAGACATCCTCCAACTCGCTCGGCAATAACGTATCGCTTTGATGATCCATGTCCGTTTGTTCGTATCGACGCACCGCCTCGCGTAATTCAGGGCGCAATTGCCAAATATACTTATCGCGATGCTCTTCTCCTAAAAAAGGAATATGCCAATACCGTATTTTCCCGTCCTCACGAATGGGAAACTGAACATCAGGGTATTTTCGAATAATGCGTTTTCCCAATCTTCCTACTTGAGCATTGAAAGGGGAATGGCTCACTTTGTTTAAAAAACGCGCCAGCTCTTTCCCCGATGCGCGACAATCCGGAAAATAATACAATGTTCGGATCAGCTCCACATCTTCTTCATGGAATACACTTCGATCGTTTAACATGTCCAACCATTGATCAGTGGATATGGCCAGCGGCTCAGCATAAATTTTCATTGTCATCCCCCAATGTGCATACATATGATCAACCATTTACCTCCAAAACTAATATTATTATGGGGGTAACATAAATTTAAAACACAGCCCTCGTCGCAAGCTGCACACGCCATTTCAAGGATGTGACTGATACGACGCACCTCCATCTCGCTACAGTAGGCAAGATCCGTTACCGTCTGCATCGCTACAAAGAGCCGTATTGCCTAGATAACGCGATGATGGCGCTGACTTCAACATCTACGAGCGAAAAACTCCTTCTCTTTCCTTAGTTTGTCAAGGATTCATTCGACAATGGATACAAAAAATCCTCCCGATTTTCGTCGGAAGGGTGGAAATGGTAGTGAAGAGAAAAAAGAGCTCACCCCCTCCTTGTTGAGTGAACTCTTATATAAAATGGTTTATTTCGATTTCAGCACTTCTTTTAACAACTCAATGGCATGTTGATCGGTTGGATCGTTTGTACCAAGTTCGCCACGAAAGGCTTTGTTGAGAATAGCTTGCTTTAATAAATCAAGTTTTTGTTCGACTTCTAAAACTATTTCTTTTTCAGTCTCTAATTTACTTAATAAATTGTCTACCTTCTCAGCAATGCGTTTTTGTTCGTGGACAGGTGGTAATGGAACACTAAGCTCCCCTATAATTTGGGCGTTCGCTCCCGGCTGCGCAATTCCTTTTTTTACAACAGTTATTTGTTTCCAATACATTGGAGTTTTTAGATAATTCCATAGATATGGTGAATTCAAATCATCATTCGTAGTTAATCTAATCAAATAAGAAGCAAAAACTGAACAAGAAGGTACATCATCTATCAAAAAACTTTTGCCAGTTGTTGCCCCTGTTCTTGCAATAACGATATCTCCTTTATTCAGTTTATATTTTTCTAACAAATCTTCATCGATCTTACAATAAGGGACTGTTCCCCAGTCTACACTATCATTTTGTATATCCGTTATACGTAGATATTTCGGACCTTCCTCTAAAGTCGATGATGATGCCGTGTATCCATATTGTAATCTTTTTAAGCAGGATTTTAACTTTACCCATCCCCAATTCTCCGGCACTTCATATGGTTGTTCTTCCTTCGGGATAAGGTCTTTTTGTTTTATAGTATCGGAAGCTTCAAGCATACTCTGCTCATTAGGATCATTTGTACCTAATTGTCCCTTAAACGCCTTATCCAAAATCGCCGCCCGTCGAAGTTCAAACGACTCCTTCACTTCCTCAATCAACCGCTTCGCTTCATCAATTTTCGCAAAAAGACGCTCGACTTTCTCAGCAATGCGTTTTTGTTCGTGTAAAGGAGCTAAAGGCACCTCTATTTCCTTTAGCCTACTCGCTTTTATCCCAGAAACAGTAGTTCCAGTAGCGTTACTTTTAATTAGAGCTTGCATTTGTGGACTCATTAAACAATATTTAAAGAAAGTCTTTTCAAGTGGCTGATAAGGGGAGATTGTGATAATCCTTTGAGCGAGCGCAATTTTCTCATTAATATCCAATTGAGCCACATTCCCTAAAGGTGCTTCGGTTGTAAATAATATATCACCCACATTTGGAATCCCTCTAGTCATCCATGAATCATAATCTTTTTCACTAATAAATTCTTTAGGTTCGTCTTGGATATAACCCATTCTAACATTTTTAGCAGTGATTAGTCTTATACCTGATTCAGTTTTTTTAGGTGTCTTACCTCGATAGTCAATAAACCTACTAATACTACCTAGTCTAACCCACACCCAATTCCCCGGCACTTCATACGGCTGTTCGTCTTCCGGTACTAACGCTTCTTCTAGCAGTTCTTCCAGCGATTTTTGTTTCGTTTTGCTCATTATTTAAGCACCTCAGATGTTTCTGCTACTTTCAGCACTTCGTTCGTTGCTTGGTAGCTATTAGGTTGTTCGACCGCTTTTAGCTCGGCGATGACTTCGTTTAGCAGCGAAATCGCCAATTCTAATTTTTCCACCGCTTCTTCGGCGGAGTCGATCGGGTCTGGCAAGTTTTCGTAGACGGATAGGGATTCATCAGCAATTAAGCCAATATCTAAGCTGTCGTCTTTTTTCGCAATGTCTTCCCTTGTAAACACATTCCAGCGCTCGTCTTTGACTTGACGGCGGTCTTCTGCTGTGTAGGCCTTGATAAATCCTGCAAAATGTTCTTTCGTCAACGGATTCCGCTTGCCGAAAGACGGCATGTTCGTCCGTAAATCGTACACCCATACTTCTTTCGTGTTGCCGACGTCGGTTTTTCCGCGGGTGAAGAATAAAACGTTCGTTTTCACCCCTTGGGCGTAGAAAATCCCGGTCGGCAAGCGTAAAATCGTATGCAAGTTGCATTTGTCCATTAAGTCGCGACGAATGTCGGCGCCGACTCCGCCTTCGAACAAGACGTTGTCAGGGACAACGACAGCGGCTCGTGCTTTTCCATTCGGTTTCAAAGCTCGGTAAATGTGTTGCAAGAAGTTCAGCTGCTTGTTTGATGTTGTAAAGGTAAAGTCTGTTCGTGTTGCCCGTTCGCCGCCTTTTTTCGTCCCAAACGGCGGATTCGTTAAGATCACGTCATAATTTTTCAAACGCTCACCAAGTGATGAGAGGGTATCGCCTAACAAGATTTCACCATGGACATCATGAAGCAGCGCGTTCATGACCGCTAAGCGATGCGTATCTCTGACCAGCTCTACTCCGGAGAAGGCCTTGTATTTTTGAAATTCAATTTCTTCTTGGGATAAGTCAAAATAATCATCCGTCTGCTCACGCACATGACGATCGGCCGCGATCATAAAGCCGAAGGTTCCCGCGGCAGGGTCATGGCAGCGCTCGCCGGGCTGTGGATTTACGAGCTCGACAATGACATCAATAAGGACGCGAGGCGTAAAATATTGCCCCGCTCCTGATTTGACTTCACTCGCGTTCTTTTCTAACAGTCCTTCGTACAAATCGCCTAAACCTTCTTGCTTCGCGTTATACCAATCTAAGTTATTGATGGATTGAACAATTTTTTCTAGATTCTTTGGTTCTCTAATGTTCGATGTCGCGTCCGTATAAATTTGTTTTAATAATTCATTTTCCTCTTTTCCTAAATCAAGCAACAACTGTTGGTAATGCTCTTTTAGTTCAATCCCGTCTCTTGCCACTAACGAATCCCAGCGATAGTTTTCGGGAATGATATATTCTTGACCGGTTTCTTTCATCATTTTTAAAAATAACAGATAAGTTAGCTCTGTAACGTATTGATGATAGGTAATTCCATCATCACGTAGAACATTACATAAGTTCCAAAGCTTTTGTACGATTTCTCTGTTGTTCATCTACGCTTGCTCCTTCTTCGAATAGTTGTATAAGTTGTGATTAATTTCGCGAACAATGTGAGCCAATTGTCCGTCGAAAATTTTATTTAATTGTTGGAAGCCTCCGTGGCTTTTAAACGGCTCATAGTCAAACGCTTTTTCCGGATCGGGATGAAGAACGGATTCTTGCAGCAATTGCTTTTCAATGCGTTCGAGCCATTTCTTTTGCACCGGCGGCCATGCTTTCATTTGGTAAATCTTTTTCATGGCGTTTTTAATCCGTTCTTCATGGCTAATGAGCGGATCGCCTAGTGCTTGTTGGCGAATGAAGGCGATGATGTCCGCCGTGATGTCTTCGTTTTTCGCCTCCCGCCACGCCGCTTGCAGTTTTTTCTCGGAAAAGCCTTTTTGGTCCAGTTCAAGCAGCAGCTTTTTCAGTTCTTCCCTCGTTAGCTCGGTCGGCCGCTGGCAAACGATCATTAAAGCCGGAATTTTGTTCATATTGTTGCGAATAAATTCGCCGAACGACTGCAAGTAGTCGTCTGGCTTTTCCGCGTTTCCGTAGCCGCGTTTGACCGCGATCAGTTGATCCTCATGTCTGGAAATATATTGCTTATTTTCCCGGTAGCGATTTTCATCCATATAGCGGAACATCGACTTGTACTCTTTTAATTGTACAGGTAATTCCTCCGGCGGCAAGGCTTTTACCCAATCGATAAACTCATCGACCGTTTTGCCGCCGGACAGCACTTGAAAGTCTTGGTGCTGCCGATCGGACCATTTCCACTTTTTCCGCTGGATCTTGGCGATAAGTTGTTCTTTTTGATAGTGAAGATGTTCTGTTTTTTCTAGTCCCTCTAGTTCTTCGACTAACTGGGTCAGCGAAATATTCGGGCGCGTTACGACCGGTTTCATGCTCGTATACGGCTTTAAAGATTCATAAATCCCAACCGCGTCAAAAATTTTAAAATGGTCTTTTCGGATTTCTTCACATCTTCTCGTCGCGCGTCCTAACATTTGTTCATACAGAATGCGCGAGCGGACACGCCGCAAGAAGACGAGATTCGTAATCGCCGGCACGTCCACCCCCGTCGTCAGCAAATCAACGGTAACGACAATGGTTGGATATTTTTCATTTTTAAAGCGGCGGATCGCCCCGGAAGGATCTTTAATTGAACCGGTAATTTTCATCACCGCGTTGTCTTCGACTTCGCCGTATAGAGTTTCGAACTCTTCTTTTAAAAGGCGAACGACTAAATCAGCGTGATCATCCGTAGCGGCAAAAATTAACGTTTTTCCTTCGTCATCCGGAGAAATATAGTTCGTCAATTCGCGAATGATGACACGATTAAAGCTTTCGGTAATGACTTTGGTGTTAAACTGCGACACGTCAATGTTGACTTCGTCTTCTAAATACTCTTGCGAAATCGTTCCTGTCACCGTGTCATACACATCGACCGTTTCCCCTTTCGCCCACGTAATCCCTTCTTTTTTCAACACCGTTTCAAATTGATACGGGGGTTCATGGTCGACTAAATAGCCATCCACTACCGCTTCTCGGTAAGAATACGTGAAGACCGGCGGCCCAAAAATTTCTGTCGTATGAAGCGCCGGCGTCGCCGTCAATCCGATGCGGACGGCATCAAAATAATCGAGCACTTTGCGGTATTTGCTGACGTAGTCTTGATGATCGCGAAATTGCAGTTCGACCTCATCCATTTCTTTATCTAGCGTATAACCGCGGTGGGCTTCGTCCACAATGATGCAATCATACTGATCCACCGGCGGGATGTCTTCCGAGCGGTCGTTATAAAAAATTCGTTTTAACATCCCTTGTACGGTCGCGATATGCACTTTCGTTTCGTTGTCTGGTTTTTGATCGTATAACGATTGTAAACTATAAATTTCGGTGAACGTATGGAAACTTTCCATCTTGCTTTCTTTAAACGCGCTTTCTGCTTGTTCCGCTAGCGCTTTTCGGTCGACAAGGAATAAGATACGGTTAAAGCGTTTCGCTTTAAGCAATCGGTAAATAAGGCCAATCGCCATTCTCGTCTTCCCTGTTCCGGTTGCCATGGCGATTAAAATGCTGCGTCTTTTCTCTTCGAGTGCTTTTTCAACCGCTTGAATGGCTTTCACTTGGTAAGGTCTTAATTTCAAATAATCAAACTTTTCATCACGCAAAAATTGTTCTGAACGCTCAATGTCCTGTTCCAATAGCTTTTTCAGCCCACTAGGGGTATACCATCCTTGAAGCGGACGCGGATGATTGGTCGATTTACGAGCGTCTAAAAACCAAATGCCTGATTTTTGTTCGAGTTGTTTTAAATACGGCCGCCCATTCGTGGCAAAGAGAAACGGAACAAAATAGTCTCCCCACGGCTCATGGATCACTTCGTTGCCATGTCGAACGACTAATTGGGCATATTCTTTTGCTTGTTCAATGTCCGCTGGAATATCTTTGCTGGCGCGTTTCGCCTCGATGATGCCCACCAGCTCAAGACCAATAAATAGCGCATAATCGGCGTAACCGCGTTTTAAAGGCCATTCGGCGATGGCCATGTTTCGCCCTTTTTCCGGGCGAACGCCTTTGGAGAACCGCAACTTTTCAGAGTCCGCCTCCCACCCGGCCTCTCGTAATTGTTGGTCAATAAGAAGACGGGTTTCCGCCTCCGTCAATTCGAAGTTCGCGATGGCACGTTGAGAGAATTCACGTCGTTTTTGCTTCTCTTCACTGCTAATATATAGCTGTTCTTTCCGTATCTTTTCAAGCTCCGTTTCCAATCGAGCGAGCTTTTCTTCGTATGATTGAACGATCTGATCGAACTCATCTGTTGTGATAGAGGTTTGCGGTGTCGGTTCGATATACTCCGGAGCTTGGAATGACCAATCGCCATACACTTCCATAAACCAAACAGCAATGCGGAACGCCATATGCAATAAAGCCTTTGCTTCGTTTACTTCTCCATAACTCGGATTATGTACCGCTTCATTTCCTTTCAGCCGAATGACCGTCAATAAGTCATAGATTTCTTTCGGGATAATTTGCTCGTACAACAGAACTCTTAGGCGTTCTTGCTGATCCGTTCCCCGCTCTTCCCGAATTTCTTCTAAAGCTAAAATATATTTTGTAATCGTTTCCGCAAATTTCCTCAGCTCACTCATCGCCACGTTTGGATTTTGATATACGTTTCGTTCCGCTGTTTCCCCCACGCGAGCGAGAACTTCCCATTTTTCTTCTAAAAAACGGAAATTGTGCGCCATCTTCATTTTTCCTCCATACGCGTTGGTCGTTTCCCGAATCACTCTAATCGCTGACAAATATTCAGAAGACTATGCAGTTCCATTTTACCATAAAACTTTACAGCATTTCACATTTCATCATACATTCAGTTTCATTAGGAATAAATTTAGACAAAATAGCAAACAACGGCTTTTCCTGTTCAACAAGGATTCCCCGATTTCGACAGTGACTAGGCAAACAAAATGCCTCTCATCCCTTGATACTAAAGGAACGAGGGGCATTGGGGCATACGTTGGGCGTGTATCTAAGAAACTGGTGATTTAATCTTGGATACGGCTTGGCAATGTCATTTCTCAACTAGAAAAACCTTGTTGCATCGGTCCTGCTTTTCACGCGTTCTCCCATTGATGAAGGGAATCAGCGGTTTTTCACCAGCCTTCTATGCGTGAGGATGGATGCCTAGGATCTTCGGAGAAGGCTCCAGCCCTAGGGCCGCAAAGAGTTGCACTTGTTTGGCCGTCAGTTTGGTTCGCTGATCAAGGCCGCTGTTTTTTGAAGAAAAATGTCCAATTTCATTTGCCTAAAATGGCCTAAAAACTGTCGAACTCGGATTCTTGGCACTTAAATTTCTTGAAAAATGATTCGTTTTTTAAATAAAAAACGTCCTGCCTTTGCCGCAGAACGTGTTAATTCAATTTGCTGTTCATAGACTCAAACATCTCTTTTATTTCTATAACCTTTTTTGGCGGTAAATGTAATTTCTCAGATATCTCCTCAACAGTCTTTCCTTCAAGTAATAACTTCACAACAGCTAATGCGTTTTCTGTATTTTTTTTATAACTTTGCTCTAGCCCTGAAATCATCAAGGACACCTCCTTTTGATTCGAATTTTCAATGAGGCTTATTATTTCTTCAGACTGTTCTTCTGGGAACCTGTTGATTAGTATATGTTTTACCCAATTTTTAAATACCAAGAAATCTTCCCGTGGGATATATTGGAGGACTCGTGAAATGGTGTTTAATCTTTCAAAGATCTCTTCTTCATTCTTGACGGTACGATCAAGATAAAATATAGACGATATCAAGTTCTCGTTATTTATTAATTCATCTTTTTCCATTCGATTGACGTCCAATAAGATATATTTGAAATCTAATACTTGTTCACCAAAGAGTTCACCTTGATGAAAGTAGTCTTTAAATGCTAATGGAGCAGTCCATTTATTTTGACCATTATACAATACAATTGGAACAATGACAGGAAGCTTAAATTTTTTGCTCTTGAACTCCCTTTGATCTGTATTTTTTATTAT
>NZ_JPYA01000177.1 GCF_000750005.1 Geobacillus icigianus
CCAATAAAAACTTGACAAACACGCTTAGACCAACTTTCAAAGGCTTGTTCCAACTTGAACCATAAGTAGGAATGAGCCTTTTTGGCATGTCCAAAATCAAAAGATGAAAAGGAGAATGGTAAGACAAGCACGGGGAACGTTAGAAGTAAGGAGACTACTCAAACAAGCTGAATACTTTAAACAGTTGGCTGGCAAAAAGGACGGGCGAAGCCATTCGCCTTTTGGAAGAATGACAGCGTGAAGCATCTGTAAAGCATAATAAAAGTGTGTTAGCCTGCAAAAAACAGGAATTGGTCGTAGTTGTAAATTGGCGCATTATTTTAGAATCCCTTTTTCAAATGATTTTAGACGGGTTCGGAAAGAATGTGCTAATTGATATTGTGTGTCGACGTTCATGCGATCTAACCAGCACCTTATTGTATATGGATTGGGGCGAATGGCATGACATGCTATGTCAACTGTAGCGAGGGCAATCGAAACAGCTAGATTCATGGCTTCAGAAGTAGGTGGCATTGCCCTTAGCAGCACGGGAGTAGGAGCGGCGATCGGAGTCCCCGCCACTGCCATCGCGGCTATGGGAGCCGCTCATGGAGCCACTTTAGCGACAACAGGAAGCTCCCACTTCGTCCAACACGCGAACGAACTGTACCAGCGAATGAGCCGGAGCGAAGGGGAGTCGGGGAAAGCGGTTAAGGGGACGGACGAAGCTGAGAGGCTTGCTAAGAGGACATCAAAAGCTCCTAACAAGACTTTTGTTGACAATCCATTTGATAATGCAGGTAGCCTAAAGCCGAATGTAAAGTATAAAGCTGGTGAGCACCATTATGATTATGAAACAGATCATCTTGGTAGAATTGAAAAGTTTATTGCTAATGATCTAAAATTAACTACAAGAGATGAACGATTACCGCATACCTCTAATACGCCTGGTAAACAGCCAGGAGACCATGCAGGCCATCTGGCAGGAGACAGGTTCGGTGGTTCTCCGGAGCTTGATAACCTAGTATCTCAGTCAAGTAAGGTAAATCTAAGTGAGTACAAAAAATTAGAGAATGAATGGGTAAGAGCACTAAAGGCAGACCCTCCAAAACATGTGTCTGTTGAGGTAAAAGTAAACTATGATGGGGATTCACCTCGACCGTCTGGTTTTAACATAACTTATGAAATAGATGGAAGGATTAAAGTTGTTAATTTGGTAAACTAAGGGAGGTCTGAAAATGACAAAAGTGTTTGAAGATTACCTTTCAGAATTGCAAGCGGATATGGTCACGATTTGTCTGGAATATGTAAATAACAAAGCAGATATGATTTTTATATATGCTTCAAACGAATTTGGACAATTTAGTTCAGATGTATTCTATAAAATAAACGGTTGTATTGTTGAAAAACACAAGTTAAATAGTGTAGTTCAAAAAGGGAATGGTCAGTCAAAGCATATTTATGACGTCTCAAAAGAAAGACAAATTGCAATGCTTAACATTTGTAATGAAAATTTACGTAAAATTAAGGACTTGTGCCAAAAATATAACAGAGAAATGCCAACAGAGATGAAATTAATTTATGATGTGCATAAGAATAAATTAGAAGTTCAATACAGTTATGAGATAAAATATACAAATGATCCAGTGAAAACAGCAGGGCATGTTTTTGACGAGTGGTTTGAAGAAATGGGAGGAAAATTGTAGCTTATAATTCTAGTAGCAAGGGCGTACAATACAACCAATAAACCCAACAGTAAAAAACTTAATAAACTTTCAAAGGCTTGTTCCAACTTGAACCATAAGTAGGAATGAGCCTTTTTGGCATGCCCAAAATCAAAAGATGAAAAGGAGAATGGTAAAACAACAAGCACAGGGGACGTTAAAAGTAAGGAGACTACTCAAACAAGCTGAATACTTTAAACAGTTGGCTGGCAAAAAGGACGGGCGAAGCCATTCGCCGTTTGGAAGAATGACAGCGTGAAGCATCTGTACAGCATAATAAAAGTGCGTTAGCCTGCAAAAAACAGGAATTGGACGTAGTTGTAAATTGGCGCATTATTTTAGAATCCCTTTTTCAAATGATTTTAGACGGGTTCGAAAAGAATGTGCTAATTTATATTGTGTTTCGACGTTCATGCGTTCTAACCAGTACCTTGTTGTATATGGATTGGGGCGAATGGCGGGACATGCTATGTCAACTGTAGCGAGGGCAATCGAAACAGCTAGATTCATGGCTTTAGAAGCAGGTGGCATTGCCCTTAGCGGCACCGGAGTAGGAGCGGCGATCGGAGTCCCCGCCACTGCCATCGCGGCTATGGGAGCCGCTCATGGAGCCACTTTAGCGACAACAGGAAGCTCCCACTTCGTCCAACACGCGAACGAACTGTACCAGCGAATGAGCCGGAACGAAGGGGGTTCGGTGAAAGCGGTTAAGGGGACGGACGAAGCTGAGAGGCTTGCTAAGGGGACAGGTAATAGTATTTCTGATAACATGAAAACCAGAATTCCTAACAATGAAATTTTTGCACCTAATAAACGTGGAAATGCACCTATTAGCAAAAAAGATAATCGACCAATCGAGATACACCACGAGGGGCAAAATCCTAATGGTCCTTTTCATGAAATGCACGCCTCAGATCATCGATTTGGCGAAAACTATAAAAAGAACCATCCATGCTATAATGAGAAATCTGGCATTGACAGGAAGCAGTTTAGAAAGGACGTTAGAAAGTATTGGGAGTCCGAATGGGATAGAGGAAGATTTGATAAATGAGGTGGGAAGATATGAACGCTAACAAGTACAAATTCAAGTACTTTATGAATCCAGAAACCAATGCGGAGTTTACAGAAGAGAACTGTCAATTTTGCGGAACAGAAGAGAATTGCTTAGAAGGAGAGTACTTTGACAGAGGAGATGAAATTACGTCTGTTTGTCTAGATTGCTTAGTAAAGGGAGAAACTACGGTACAAATTCCCCAATACCTTAAAGACAGGTTGTATACACATTTAAAAAATACTTTTACGGAAAAAAACAGCGAGGAACTAAACGAATTATTTGAATCTATTATTAGTGAGTTAGAAAAAAATCCACCAGTACCGTGGATTCAATATAATGATTGGCCTGTATGCGATGGGGATTTTATGCAGTATGTTGGTGAGTGGAAACAAGAGGATTTTAATAACGCCTCGCAAAACGGGAACGGAAAAGATTACATCGTGTCGATATTAGATGATTTAACTAAAAGTAGGATTGATGATATCGATGTTTTTTGGAATGATATCGGTAATTACACCGCAGTTTTTGTGTTTAAGTGCTTACATTGCAACAAAATTATTGGAGTTGCACAGAGCTATTAAGCTGAGGGATTGGACTTAATTATGTCCAAGTATTAGAGCTAACGTGTCTTCGAAAACATATTTTTTTCTAGTGCCTTTTGTAGTATTTTCGTCGCGAAGTATGTGTAAAACCTTGATTGGCTTTATGCCTTTCAGGGTTTTTGTTTTTCGTGTTTTGTGTCTAAAGCTAGCCGAAACATTAGCCTCAGAGCTCATGCTATATACATGCAACATGAAGAGTTAACCTCTCCGTTATCCTGCACACCCTAAGCGCTGCATCATTTCCTCTAAAAATCTTGTAGGCTCAACCCGCAGGCTGCGCCATGGGGGAGGAAGCTCGTTGCAGGAGAAGTCAAATGTTAAGTTTTCAATGAGCATGTATATAGTTATGTCTAAATCGAGTATTTAGAAAATTAGAAACCATTGAACTAGATATATAGCCTTGTTTGCTATTTTGTTTTCGAGAGTCAAAATATATCAAAACTTCTGCATCTCAGTTGTATTTTGAGGTTCACGCTGTCATAATAGCTCCCTTGTCGCCCATGGATTGGGACAAATGACAGGACACGCGGTATCGACTGTAGCCGGAGTAGTCGAAACAGCCGGGTCCATCCCTTTAGCCGCAGCCGGACGGGAGTAGGAGCGGCGATCCGGAGTCCCCGCCACTGCCATCGCGGCTATGGGAGCCGCCCATGGAGCCACTTTAGCGACAGCAGGAAGCTCCCACTTCGCCCAACACGCGAACGAACTGTACCAGCGAATGAGCCGGGGTGAAGGGGTTTCGGAGAAAGCGGTTAAGGAAATAGAGAATGTTAAATATGGTGAACAATACACAAGGGTTAATCGTAAAAAAACC
This sequence comes from Geobacillus icigianus, assembly GCF_000750005.1. Taxonomy (GTDB): domain Bacteria; phylum Bacillota; class Bacilli; order Bacillales; family Anoxybacillaceae; genus Geobacillus; species Geobacillus icigianus. Next base: position 4,174 of record NZ_JPYA01000177.1, read on the forward strand.
TTAAAGCCAAATGTAGGGTATACAACAAAAGAAGGATATAGATATACTACTGATGATAGGGGACGTATTTCTAGTGTTGAAGCTAAATTAGAGTTAGGAAAAGCCAACCGAAATTCGTACGCTCAAAAAGTAGTAGGAAGGGAAGATAGACTATCAAACGATGAAGGTGGTCATTTAATAGCAAGTATATTTAAAGGGTCTGGCGATATTGATAACTTAGTACCTATGAATGCTACACTAAAAGGCCGGTGATTTAAGGAAACAGGCCGCTTACCAGCCTCGTTTCTCAAATAGAAAAGCCCTGTCGCATCCGGATCGCCTTTCACACGCTCCCCCATGTTCAAGAGAAACAACCGTTTTTCACCAGTCCTCTAAATAGGAGTGAGTATAAAACTCTAGAGAATACATGGAAAAAAGCTTTAGAAGAGGGGAAAGAGGTAACGATTAGGGTGAAGCCTATATATGAGGGACAATCGGTTAGACCGAAAGAATTTAAAATCGACTACTCCATAAATGGTAAAAAATATTCCGAGAGACTAATTAACTATTCAGGAGGTAAGTAAGATGGAA
>NZ_JPYA01000178.1 GCF_000750005.1 Geobacillus icigianus
GAAGGAGTGAGCAAATATTATATTCGAAAGTTCGAGCAAAATGGAGAAATCATCAGGATCAAACGTGGGCTGTATCGTTATGCTGCATTTGAAAATGATCAAAATGAAGAAGTGGTTGAAGTATCAAAAGTGATCCCGAATGGTGTTCTTTGTCTTTTGTCGGCGTTGTCTTTTTATGAGTTAACAACTTATAACCCGTGGGAGTACCAAATTGCTATTGAAAGAAAATCAAGGAAACCGAGTTTGCCCGATTATCCGCCAATTAAAATTTTCTATTTTTCAAAAAAACAGTTTGAATATGGAATTGAAGAAGTGGAAATAGGCGGCCATAAAATAAGCATTTATCATCGCGAAAAAACGATTTGCGACATTATTCGATACAGAGAAAAAATAGGAATCGATTTAATGAAAGAAGGTTTGCGAAATTATTTACAAAGTCCTGAAAAAAACATCAATAAACTGGTGGAATGTGCTGAGAAAATGCGCATCAAGACGGTTTTGTTGAAATACTTAGAGGTGCTTTTATAATGGGAAATGTTAAAAATATACCTGCTTCAGTTGGAGAAAGGCTAAAGAATATTGCTAAACAAAGCGGAAAAACCTTTGATTTCATTTTATTGTTGTATTTTCAAGAGAGGTTGCTATATCGACTCTCTATTTCTAATTATCGGGATAAATTTGTTCTAAAAGGCGGTCTCTTTATTATTTTCCTTAACACAATTTAAATCTAGGCCAACCAAAGATATTGACTTTTTAGCCAGACAAATTTCGAATGATATTCAATATATCAAAACTGCGTTTGAGTCCATTTGTACGTTAACTGCTGAAGAAGATGGAGTCGAATTTGATGTAAAGGGCATTACGGCTGAACGAATTAAAGAGGGTGCTGATTATGAAGGGATTCGTATTAAAATTCCGGCAGCACTTGGCAAAATAAAAAAGCAATTGCAACTGGATATTGGATTTGGTGATGTCGTGATCCCAAAACCACAAGAGATGCAGTATCCTACTTTATTAAATATGAAGCCCCCGGAAATTCGAGTCTACTCAACTTATTCAGTAATAGCTGAAAAGTTTGAAGCAATGATCTCACTATCTGTCGTCAACAGTAGAATGAAGGATTTTTATGATGTTTTCACGCTTTTATCAACCGAGAACTTTGATGGACGTGTTTTATGGGAAGCGATATTCGAAACCTTTCAAAGACGTCGAACGAATTTAGAAAAAGAACATCCTGTGTTTTCGTCTTCTTTTGTAGAAGATGAGAGCCGAAACAAACAGTGGAAGGCATTTTTGCAAAGAACGGGTATAAAAGAAGATCTACAGTTTCCCTTCGTCATGGAGAAAATTCGAGATTTTCTTTTTCCTGTATATGACTCAATTTTAAAAGAAAATGAATATTGGAAAATGTGGAATAGCCGGACTCTT
>NZ_JPYA01000179.1 GCF_000750005.1 Geobacillus icigianus
TCTATTTTATCATAAATTTGGAATTAAGATATAGCAATTTTCGACAATTTTTTAAAAAAACTACCTTGCATAACGACAAAACTGCTCTACCTCATCCCATGACATATAAACCCGAATAATATCTTCCTCAATTAATGGTGTTCCTGTCTGGACTTCAATCAACTCTAAGTCCGTCATCGCCTTAATACCATGTTTCGCCCCAACAGGAATTTCAAGCACATCCCCCGGCTTTACGGGGCGAATTTCGCCGTTAAGCACAAATTCCCCTTCGCCGCGAATAATCGTCCATACTTCACTGCGATAGCAATGCATTTGATAGCTTAAGTTTTTCCCTGCCGCGATCCCGATTCGTTTTGTTAAAACTTCTCGGCCGTCTTCAAATCTCGTATAATCCAACACCCGATACCAACCCCAGCGCCGTTCTTCATACATCGGGCGTTGATTGAAATCGTTGACAAGCTCCTTGATTTTTGGGCTTTTCCCCTTATCTGCCACTAAAACTCCGTCCGGGCTTACCGCTACAATGGCGTTGGACACTCCCAGCACAGCAACAGGAATGTCAAGCTCATTAACCAAGTGGGTGTTCTCCGACTCCACAACAACCCCCTTACCGATTTGGTTGGTCGCCATTTCCTCCGTTAACGTGTTCCACGTACCGAGGTCTTTCCAATACCCGTCATACGGCAACACGACAATATGTTCTGTCTTTTCCACCACCTCATAGTCAAAGCTAATTTTCGGCAATCGATCATACTGCTTGACTAACTCATCATACTGAACCGGAAATCCCTTTTCTTGCAGCAGGGAAATAAGATAATCAAGTTTAAACGCAAACACACCGCAGTTCCAAAGTGCCCCTTGTTTTATGAGCTCTGCTGCTTTGTCTTCAGTTGGTTTCTCCGTAAAATGGCTGACTCGTAAATAATCGCCATCGCTCGATTGAGAAGTTGGAACAATGTAACCGTACTTCGCTGATGGATACGTTGGCTCCACGCCGATTAACGCCAAATCGGCACCGCTGACCAACACCGTTTCCTCTAAATCCTTCACTCGATCAAAAAAGCGATCCTCCACATAAGGATCAACAGGCAAAACCGCAACGACTTCGTTTACGTCAATTCCTTCTACGCTATATAAATAAGCCGATGCAAGCGCAATCGCCGGAAACGTATCACGCCGCATCGGTTCAATGATAATTGGAACACTTTGCCCCAATTGACTTTGGATCATATCGACTTGGGATTTGCTTGTCGCAATGACGGCAGAATCCGCCAAGCCGACATTTCCTAACTGTCTCCATACACGTTGGACCATGGATTGTAACTGACCATTTTGATTTTCCAACACTTTCAAAAATTGCTTAGAGCGCGCATCGTTCGATAAAGGCCAAAGGCGTTTACCAGAGCCTCCGGAGAGTAATACAAGCTTCATCGGAAACCTCCTAATTTTTTATCGGCATATTTTTAAGTTTACTATTCACGTAGTCTTCAAACTCTTTTCTAAATCTTTCTGGTGAAAAACGCAATGCGTTTTCACGACAATCTTGATACCGAATATCCCCTGAAATCTTCTCGAACAACTCGATCGACTGTACTAATGACGACACATTCTGTTTCTCAAAAAATAAACCCGTCGGCTTCTCAACTTGCCCGTATCCCCGAACCGTTTCTAACGCTCCGCCTTTGCCATAAGCGATTACTGGAGTCCCGCAAGCCTGCGCCTCAACAGGCGTAATCCCGAAATCTTCCTCTGCGGCAAAAACAAACGCTTTGGCTCGTTGCATATAGTCCCGTAACACCTCAAAAGGTTGGTATCCAAGCAACTCAACATTAGAACCAGCTTTCGCCTTAACTTTTTGAAAATCAGGACCATCACCGATGACAACAAGCTTTTTATCCGGCATTTGTGAGAAGGCTTCGACAATTAAATCGATCTTCTTATACGGCACCATCCGGGACGCTGTAAGGTAAAAATCTTCTTTTCGATCATGAAAAGAAAAAGCAGACACATCTACTGGCGGATAGATGACATCCGCTTCCCTCCGGTACACTTTCCAAATTCTCCGAGCGATAAACTTTGAGTTCGCAACAAAATAATCAACACCGTTTGCCGTGCGGTAATCCCAATTTCTTATGTAATGAAGGATGGCCTTCGCCATCCAACCTTTTATTCCCCGTTCCAGCCCGGCTTCTCTCAAATACTGATGTTGCAAATCCCAAGCATAACGAATGGGCGAATGGACATAAGAAATATGCAGCTGGTCAGGACCTGTAATAATGCCCTTCGCAACTGCATGGGAACTTGAGATGACGACATCGTACTTGGATACATCCAGTTGCTCAATAGCCAGCGGCATAAAAGGCAGATAGCTCCGATACTTTTTCCGGGCAAACGGCAACTTTTGAATAAAAGAGGTCGTCACCTGTTTATTTAAAATAAACCCTCTCTGTCCTTCATCTATAAAGTCTACGAGACTAAACAAATCGGCATCCGGGTAAATCTTCAACAATTGCTCCAATACTTTCTCAGCGCCTGCATAGGTGACTAGCCAGTCGTGGATAATGGCGACTTTCACTTTGCTAGCACCTCCTCAATTACTTTGAGGGTTTCATGCGCACATTTCTCCCATGAAAACATCTTGGCTCTTTCCAATCCTTTTCTACGTAATTCGTCTCTTAATTTATTATCAGACAATAGTAGCTTGATTTTTTCAGCAATATCCTCCGGGCTATATGGATTAACATATAACGCTGCATCCCCACAAACTTCTGGCAAAGAAGCTGCGTTTGAAACAATGACTGGACAGCCGCAAGCCATGGCCTCTAGAGGAGGGAGGCCGAAACCTTCATAAAATGAAGGATAGATAAACCCCATGGCTCCTTCGTAAAGAGCTTTTAACTCCTCATCAGTCACATAGCCGATATACTTCACGTTATTAGGTAATGAACCGTTAGAAGAACTAAAGACTTTAGGATTTGTTCCTCCTGCAATAATAATATTTGTCTCAACATCTCCTAAGCACTCAATTGCCTTTACTATGCCTTGAAAATTTTTATTGGGATTTAAACTACTCACTGCTAAAATGTATTGTTTAGGACTTATATTGTGTTTTTGAAAAACATCTAAATCTGCATCTATTTGCTGAATATGTTGCCATCCTTCGGAAACAACTCTAATCTTATTTGGCTTAATACAACAATAGTGAGCCAACTCCCTTTTCGAGAATTCAGACACAGTTACGATCTTATGAGCAATAATGGATAAAGCTCGAAAAAGGAATTTATACCAATAAACAAACATTTTAGTGAATCCCTCAGGTTTTGAGTAAACAGCTGCATCGTGAATCGTGACAATTTGTTTACCTTTTAACAAAGGTCCTGTATTACACAGATTAACTAATAATCCCCCTCTAGAATAAAAAGGGAGCTCAAGTTGCTCCCATAAATGTCCCTTCAACTTACCAACAGGGATAACTTCGATATAATTTAATTTTATATCGGTTATTATATCTCTTGGCGCCATAATGACAAACTGAAGCTTTAAACTAA
>NZ_JPYA01000180.1 GCF_000750005.1 Geobacillus icigianus
TAAATAATCAGTATCCACACTCCCTCTAACAGCTATATATTTTTTCAACTGATTAATCATTTTATCTTGAATAGGAACAAAACGTTCGAAGCCACCTTTTGTGTTTCGAATGCGGATGACTTTTTGTTCCCAAATGATATCCGTTGTTTTTATACTTACTAATTCATTTACTCGAACTCCCGTTTCCAACAGCAACATCATAATCGTATAATCCCTTAAACCTACAAACGTGCGAAGGTTGCATGCTTTAAATAACGCCTTTATCTGCTGGTTATCAAATGTTTCTACAATCCTTTTTCTATCCTTCAGCAATTTGATGTCTTTCATCGGATTGCTTTTTATGAGATTTCGTCCTTCCAAAAAGTTAAAAAACGCCCTCATGGCTCGCAAACGGGAATTGATACTGACTGTCTTAAGACCTTTTTCTCTCATGTACATAATGACATTTCGCTTAATGGTTTCTCCTGTCCATTCACTTACACGTAATTCGATTTCTTGCTCTTTCAGCAATTTTATAAATGCGTTTAACTCGCTGCGATAATATTTAATCGTATGTTCCCTTAAATTCCTCAATTCGCAATCCTCAATAAATATCTCTAACAATTCCTCAAATGTGTATTCAATTTCTCCAATGTCGTCAGATATTAACAACAACTCTTCACGACTCAGCTCTCCTCTTCTTCCTCTCTTGCTCTTTCTCTGCAATTCTCTCTCATTTTCCATTTTTCCCACTTTCCATTTCACCTCACCGAACACGATTGTACGCACACGATTTTCTTTTCTCGAATCGTATTCGGTAAATAAAAAAACAAGGGATTCCACTTACGTGAAACCCCTTGTCCCTAAAGCCTTTTCCCTATTTTCGATGCCGATGGTGGGAGTCGAACCCACACGGGGGGCTACCCCACACGATTTTGAGTCGTGCGCGTCTGCCAGTTCCGCCACATCGGCGCGACATCTACCATTATATCTTCTTAACTTTTGTTTGTCAATAAAAATTTATTCATTAGATGAAGGCGGCACCCGGATTCGAACCGGGGGTAAAGGTTTTGCAGACCTCTGCCTTACCACTTGGCTATGCCGCCCTAGTCAAAAGCGGAAGACGGGACTCGAACCCGCGACCCCCACCTTGGCAAGGTGGTGTTCTACCGCTGAACTACTTCCGCAACATTGGCTGGGGTAGCTGGATTCGAACCAACGCATCACGGAGTCAAAGTCCGTTGCCTTACCGCTTGGCTATACCCCAATGCCATTTTTCAAGGGCGACTAGTGGGAATCGAACCCACGCATGCCAGAGCCACAATCTGGTGCGTTAACCACTTCGCCATAGTCGCCATGATAAGAGTGGCAGGGGCAGTAGGAATCGAACCCACACCGGAGGTTTTGGAGACCTCTGTTCTACCATTAAACTATGCCCCTTTGTTTAAATGGTGGAGGGGGACGGATTCGAACCGCCGAACCCAAAGGGAGCGGATTTACAGTCCGCCGCGTTTAGCCACTTCGCTACCCCTCCAAGAATGGTGCCGACTGCAGGACTTGAACCCGCAACCTACTGATTACGATTCAGTTGCTCTACCAATTGAGCTAAGTCGGCATAATACAGATCAAAAAATGAACAGGTTCATTCTTAATATTTCATGGTGGCTCGGGACGGAATCGAACCGCCGACACAAGGATTTTCAGTCCTTTGCTCTACCGACTGAGCTACCGAGCCGTATGTTATTTTTAACTCGCTCGTTGATTGCTCTATGCCTCTCCCTCTACCAGCTGATTCAAAGATGCTCGATGCGTCGAGGCAACTCGCAGCAAACCCGATTATGCTGATGCTCGTCTCTACCGACTGAACTGCCTTATCCTTACTTTACCTAATTAAAGATGGCGGTCCCGACGGGACTCGAACCCGCGATCTCCTGCGTGACAGGCAGGCATGTTAACCACTACACTACGGGACCTTATTGGTTGCGGGGGCAGGATTTGAACCTGCGACCTTCGGGTTATGAGCCCGACGAGCTACCGGACTGCTCCACCCCGCGACGATAGAATTTCAATAAGGCGATGAACTTTGTTTTGTATGTTTTAAAGTGGTGGAGGATGACGGGATCGAACCGCCGACCCCTTGCTTGTAAGGCAAGTGCTCTCCCAGCTGAGCTAATCCTCCCCGAAGAAGTGACCCGTACGGGATTCGAACCCGTGTTACCGCCGTGAAAGGGCGGTGTCTTAACCACTTGACCAACGGGCCATGCTGATGGATAATGGCGGAGAGCAAGGGATTCGAACCCTTGAGGCGCTATTCACGCCTACACGATTTCCAATCGTGCTCCTTCGACCACTCGGACAGCTCTCCACGATGGCTCCGCAGGCAGGATTCGAACCTGCGACCAATCGGTTAACAGCCGATTGCTCTACCACTGAGCTACTGCGGAATCATAATAATATCCTTATCAAAGTGTGATTTGACCACGTAACTGCCCATCGCTGAGCCATTACTGAGAGATATCGCTTTAGACATTTATTATTATAATGATTCGTGATGAGCTGTCAAGGCCTTTTTCATTCCTTCAAAACTAGATAACCGTCGGAAGAAGCCGCGCTTCGTACTGTCTAGCTCCGGCCGCCATCGGCTCGCGACGCTTCGGTCCTGCTGTGGCGGCATAGCCTCCTCGCAGGCCCTCCAGCGC
>NZ_JPYA01000181.1 GCF_000750005.1 Geobacillus icigianus
TAGTAATATACCAAAAATTTCATAAGAAATAAGCAAATGGTTCATCGCCATGTTCTTTCTTAGAGCATAAGTAAGGTTGTCAAGGAGAAATTAAGTGCAACTTTTGGTGAGAACCAAGCACATTTTCTTATGGATGCAAAAAAGGATTTACTAAGACAAATCTTTTTGAAAGGAGGGAATAACCTTATGAAATTAGCTGCTGTCCTTGGAGTTCCAACATGGGTCGCATGGACTATTGCCGCAGCCATTATTGCTGGTACTGCCGTAGTTGCTCCGGAAATAGCTGTTGAATTTTTAGCATTAATGGCTGAAAGCGGCGAAGCTTCAGCTGTTGCTTGGTAATAACATCTGAGTTATTGTGGAGATAACTCTATTCACGAAAACCTTGCTCAAAAACTACCAATACTAAGATCATAGGATGAATGGGGTTTATTGTGGAGGAATCCCCATTCATCTTTTAGACACTATTCCTAATAATGCTATGGCTGAAAGAATACGTCTTAATGAATAGAGTTATTGTGGAGGTAACTCAATTCATCGCGAAAATCCTAGTTGAAAAATAACCAATATCAGTTTATCAAAGATTTGATCACTTTACTAGACTTTCTTATTCAAGGAGAACGAAAAGAGGAAGGATGATGGATTTTTGAACGTTCCCTCCCTCCTCATTGTCCGATCTGCCCGACTTGCTTCGGGCGAACCATCAAAATGTCATCGAAACGAAAACAATGGATTCATGGCTATACCAATACGGTCGGTTTATTTTGGATTGAACTTCCCATCGAAAGACGGCATTGCCCAGCCTGTTTTCTGACGTTCACCGTTTCTGATCCGGGACTTCCGTCTCACAGTATCGCGACGGAATTGTTTCAACAATGGGTCGCCCAGTTATGCATCGGAAAAACGATTCAAGAAGTCGCTCGCTTGTTACCACTCGCCTACACGACCGTAGAACGCTGGTTTTATCAATTGCCCCGGCTCTTTTACCAACATCGAATCCTACCGTCGTATGTGTGGATGAATTCGCTTTCCGAAAGGGACATGATGACGGAGTAGCAGTGATGGACACACAGACTCGGAATGTCCTTTCCATTGCTTCTGGAAAAAATGAAGAAGCCATTGTGGAGGCGCTTCAACCCGTTGCCTCCAAAGTGAAGTATGTGGTCAGCGACTTGACTCATGCCATGAGAAAAGCCATGGAAAAGGTATGTCCAAAAACCGTTCATGTTCTTGACCACTTCCATAACTGGTGCGGATTTTCATCCCCGGGTGGAGGGCAGGCAGTAGGAGCTGGTTCTGTATTGGGTGTATTCATTGGTGCTTGGATGGAAGCAAATAGCTAGGAACATCGGCAATCATGGGCGTTATAGGGCTGATAGAGTTTAGTCAGCGGTTGATACCTTGACGGTAGGCGGGACGGCATTCGGTTCATTTTTAGCAGGTTGGATTATTTCCTATCTATCTGTATCTTTTACATTAGTTGTAATTTCTATTATTCCCCTTACCTTGAGGGTAATTTTCATTCTGGACATTGTTCGAAGTACACAAGAAGAGAAATCAATTAGTCCTTCAGGTAGGAGTTATGGAAAATATAAACAGCTATAAAAAGATTGGAGTATATCCGTGGTACTAGTTAAGCACTAGCGCTCAACGATATACATGCTCATTAAAAAATGAACATTTGCTTCTCTTGCAACGATCTTCTTCCTCCATGGCTCAGCTTGCAGATGAAGACGGCAGGATTTTTGGAGGAAATGATACAAGGAGAAGGTTCGTTCTTCATGTGCATGTATATAGTACCACGGATTATCATTAAACTTCTAACTTCAGTTGTTTTAAGACATTTTGGTATGCTATTAGATTTCCTCCCAAGAATCCTTTAATAAAATCATCTTCCGCTTTTTCTATTTCTTTTCTATAATAATCCGAGATGAATTCAAACTCATCTATGCAATCAGCTATGATTTCACCGATTTTTTCCTTGCCTCTTCTTTGTGATAATTCCTTTTCTAATTTATTCCTAATGGAACT
>NZ_JPYA01000182.1 GCF_000750005.1 Geobacillus icigianus
CCCGTACAGCAGGCATGTCGTAGCCAGCGTGTTGATCACCCGAGGCCATCCCTGCGACTGCAGGGCAATCGCCTCTAACGCCGATGGAGTGAAGATCGGATGCTTCGCCCCGGCCTGTTTCATCCGATGCTCGATGTAGCCCGCCACCTCCTCCTTCTCGAGCGGCCCCATCCGGCATCGCATGATGATCCGCTGATCGAGAGGGCGGTGCTGATTGAGCCGCAGCTTCCCCTGTAAATGGGGCAGCCCAGCTAACATCAAGACAAAGGGGTTGGTGGAATCCATCTCAAAGTTGAACAAGATCGCGATGTCCTGTAAAAAGGCATCCTTCGCTAAATGCATCTCGTCCAATATCAACACCGGTGTGATCCGCCGTTCATGATACAACCGCTCAATGGCCTGCTGGATTTGGCGGAAGAGATCCACCTTGCGGTATTTCGGTTCTTCCCCCAACCCAAGGGCCAGCCCGCGGTAAACATCCATCACGCCTCCAGTCGATAACGGGAAGTAGACCACGTGATACAAAGAAGGGGACAACGATTCTTTCCACGCCCGAAGGGCGAATGTCTTGCCCGCCCCCGGTTCTCCGGTCAACAGCCCGATTCCCCGGGTTCGTTTCACGTACTCCAGCGCCCGCAGCGCTTCTTGAAACGCTGCCCCTTGATACGCCTCGGACGGGGCGGTTTCTTTCGCAAACGGCTCCCGTGAAAGAGAGTAGAACGATTTATACACCGTGTTCTCCCTCCTTCGCTGGAACTTCCGCAAACGGCGACCGGTGACGCTTCACATGGGCGTGATCCTCCAAACGTACCCGAATGGCTTCCGCCACCCGTTTGCCGTCTTCGTACACATAGACGCCTCGTTCATCATAGCGGAGTTCAATCGACTGTCCAATAAACCGGGGCGGCACTTCATACAGCTGCTTGTTTAAGGTGATGGTGCCATCGGCTTTCACCTTGCGGTGCTCCCGTTTCAGAAAAATCGCATCCAGCCAGTCGATGTCTTCGACCCACACCACTCGTTCCACTTGGGACTGAAACACCTCATGCGGCGTTTTTCCGTCCAGTGAGGCGTGTGGTTTTCGGTGATACGCTTCTTCAAGCCACTTCCCGAACCGCTCGTTCAACTCGTCCAGCGACTTCGGCGGATCCAGCTCCAACAGCGGATAAAACCGCGTCTGTACGGTGCGGAAGAACCGTTCGATTTTCCCTTTGCTTTGCGGGTCATACGGCTGGGTGTGGATGAGCGTAATCCCCATCTCGGCGCACGCATACTGCAGCACCTCGGACCGGTAAATTTTCCCGTTGTCCGAGTAAATGCGTTTCGGCTTCCCGCAACGAAGCACCGCTTCCTTTGTGACGACCCGCAGCCCGTCAAACTTCTCCGAAGGGAAACTATACGTACGGCACCAACCGCGAGCAGTCATCGATATAAGCGATCAGAAACGTTTTCTGGG
>NZ_JPYA01000183.1 GCF_000750005.1 Geobacillus icigianus
ATGACAGAGGGGGATGTGCACGATGGATGAAAAAACGTTGACGCTCGGGCTCGATGCCCTTTGGGTCATGCTCTCGGCGGTGCTCGTGATCGGCATGCAGGCAGGGTTTGCTTTGCTTGAGGCCGGATCCACGCGCATGAAAAACTCCGGGCATGTGGCCGGCAAACAAATTTTAAGTTTTGCCCTCGCATCATTGGCGTTTTGGGCGTTCGGCTTTGCGATTACATTTGGGGCTGGGAATGGCTTCATCGGGACGGAAGGATGGTTTTTAAAAGAAGGAAAAGGAACGTTTGATTCGTTATCGTGGGCGAATGTGCCGCTCGAGCTCAAATTTTTATTCCAACTCGGCTTTGCCGGCGTGTCGCTGGCGATCGCTTGGGGCGGCTTTGCCGAGCGGGCGAAACTGTCTGTTTATTTTCTCTTCGGGACGATGTTTACGATCGCCATTTACCCCGTGATCGGCCATTGGGTGTGGGGCGGCGGCTGGCTTGGAAAAATGGGAATGCAAGATTTTGCCGGTTCAACAGTCGTCCATCTGCAAGGAGCGATTGCGGCGCTTGTGGCGACGGTTTTGCTTGGGCCGCGCATCGGCAAGTTCAATAAAGATGGGACGCCAAACGTGATCCCCGGGCATAACCAAGTATATACGGTCATCGGTGGGTTGATTTTATGGATCGGCTGGTTTGGTTTTAACGCCGGCAGCACGATGGCCGTTGGTGACGGATTTTTCGGCTATGTGGCGCTGACGACGAATTTGGCTGCTGCGGCAGGGGCGGGTGCCGCGATCTTGACGGCGAAAATTTTGGTTGGCAAAGCGGACATTCCGGCGATGGTGAACGGTGTGCTCGCCGCTTTAGTCGCCATTACCGCCGCATGCGCGTTCGTCGAACCGTGGGCGGCGGTGGTGATCGGCGCGGTGGCCGGGGCGTTGACATTCTGGACATCGATCTATTTTGAGCGCAAAGGGATTGATGATCCGATTTACGCGTTTTCTGTCCACGGGATTGCCGGCATCATCGGCACGATTTCCACCGGGTTTTTCGCCTCGCCGCGTTTAGTCGAGATCACGGGCATCGGGAAGGCTGGGCTGTTTTACGGGGGCGGATTTGATCAGCTGATTGTGCAAACGGTCGGTGTGCTCGGTGCGGCAGTGTATGTCGCGGCTGTCTCGTTTGTTATCTTATATGCCATGAAGAAAACGGTCGGGCTGCGTGTTACGGCCGAGCAAGAAATTTCCGGTCTTGATATTAGTGAGCACGGTTCGTATGGCTATCCGGAACAGCTCGATCCGGCGTATCAGCCCAAAACCCTCGCCCAGCAGTAATCGGGAGGGGAAAAGAGGATGGAATTATTGGCGGCAAAGGTGGTCGAGCGGCTAAACCGAGCCGAGTCGGCCGCCGAACTTCGTTTTTGCCACGATGAACTGGCGCGTGAACTGCGGCGCTATGCAGTACGTGAACAAATGGGTCAGCTCCCCAATGACATCGTTTCTGTTCATGAAGCCATCCTTCGCCGCGCGTTCTTCCTTGCCGAGCGGGAGACGATGAAACGGTCGGTCGGCGTTCGTCCCTCAGCGTGGTGCTGGTATGTGATGGGAAGCATCGGCCGGTGTGAGCCGACGATTTGGACGGATCAAGATCACGGCATTTTATTCAACTGTCCTGAGAACGAGGAAGCGGCTTGTTATGAATTCATTCGCCATATGGCGACGATCGGGGTGGATATGCTGCATGAGGCTGGGTATCCGTACTGTTCCGGTTACGTGATGGCGACGAACAAGCGGTGGGCACAGTCAGTCCGCGGTTGGGAGCAACAGCTTGTTTCCTACTTGGACAGCGGGTGGCCGAACGACATTCGTTTTTTGTTGATTGCGATGGATATGCGGCCTCTTTATGGGGAAGCGGAATTGGCTGAGACGGCAAGAAAGGCGCTGTTTGCGGCGGTGGCCGAACGGCCGCTGCTGTTGGCGCGCATGGGCGAGCACGTTCAGTTTCCTCCGGTTCCGCTGGGCTGGTTGGGCAACGTGCAAACGGAGCGATGGGGGCCGTACAGCGGGGCCGTTCATATGAAACAGGGCGGTTACGTGCAGCTCACCAACGCTTTGAAATGGTTGGCGTGTTTTGCGCACGTCCCGGCGGCGGGCACAGCCGAGCGGCGGCGGGCGCTTGAAGCGAATGGCGTGTTGACGGCGCCGTTTTCCGACGCCGTTTGCGAGGCGCTTTCTGTTTACTATTCGATTCGCCTGAAGTACAGCACTGAGGTGGGGGACGGGCGTGAATACGTGTTATGGCGGGCGCTTGAGCGGCCGGAACAAAAGCGGCTGAAACAAGCGATGCGCACCGCTAAACGATTGCAGCGCTTTGTCGCCCGGCGGGTGGCTAACATTCATGCATGAGCGGCACCGGTTTTGGCAGCGGGCGCTCCGCATGTTGTCGCTCGGCGTTCCGCGCGAGGCATCATCCGCCTTATTTGGACAGGACCATTCATGGCAGCAAGAATCGTGGCTTCGCTCGCTGCAAAAGGAAAAACAGCACGTCATCGATTGGCATGACCGTTTGATCGATATCCCGTTTGTCATCATCGATCTGGAAACGACCGGCTTTTCCCCGGAGCAAGGCGATGAAATTTTGGCCATGGCGGCGGCGAAAACGGTCGGAGGGATCGTGACGGATGCGTACATGACGCTCGTCAAGCCGGAAAAGCCCATTCCAGAACCTATATCCGCCTTGACCGGCATTGAGGCGAAGGATGTCATGTTCGCTCCGCCGCTTGCCGAGGCGCTGCGCGCGTTTGTGCCGTTTATTGCCGCCGGTGTACTCCTCGGTTATCACATTGGCCATGACTTGGCGTTTTTACGCCATGGCCTTTGGCGCCATTACCGGCAAAAATGGAGCGGGCGCTTTCTTGACTTGCAGCCGATGATGACGCTGATCGGCCATTCATGCCCGACGTTTGACGATGCATTAGCCTGTTATGGCATCCGCTGCCCGCGCCGTCATACGGCGGACGGCGATGTGGAAGCGATGGCGAAGTTATGGGTCATCTTGCTCGACGAACTGCGTAAACGCGGCATCGAAACATTGCATGATTTGTACGCCGCGCTCAGCCGGTGTTGATGTTGCCCGCGCCGACAGGCCATTGGGGGAGTATCTTTGACAGGGGAACTCGAGTTTTAACACATTGACCGCGAAGTCTCCCCCTCTAAAAGGTCGGTGATTTAGGGCAAAATACCGCTGAGTTTTACCCATTTCTCAATTAGAGAAACCTCGCAGAATCAGCTTTCTTTTTTGAGTGAAAATGCCGCCGATTGGTGTGTAACAGCGGTGTTTCACCAGCTTTCTAGGAGGCTGGTGATTTAATCTTGGATCCAGCTTTGCAATGTCACTTCTCAACTAGAAAAACCTTGGTGTATCGATCCTGCGTTTCACGTGTTCTCCCATTGGAGGAAGGAACTCCGCCGTTTTTCACGATCCTTCTAAGCACAGTGTAGGTGGGAGAGGTTCATCAGCTGATCTTGGAGGTTGGTGCTTGAATTGTGCATATATCCTTACCATTTTATTTCTAAAAACATTGTTTTATCGGTCCTGCTTTCCGCTTATTCTTCCATTGAGGGGATCAGCCGTTTTTCACGAGCCTTCTCGGCCAACAGGCGGAACGAACCGTCAAAAAGCGCTGGGTCTCATTGGACTGTTTCTCTTGCTTCTTAGCGCCATATGGATGAGAGCGCTCAGCGGAACAAAAACGACGGAAAAAAGCGCCCAGTTCGGCGCTTTTTTCATTAGGATTAAAGCGGTTTTGTCGGTGTCGGTTCGGCGTAGCCTTCTTTGTATTTTTCGTCGATCATATGCCGGATGTCGTTGATCGATTTCCCTTGATTGTAAGCAGCGATCGATTCGGCAGCGATGTCGAGACAGACGCCGCATTTAGTTGCATGATCATCCCAGACAATCGATCCGTCTTTTTTATTTTTATAGACAAAGCAGTCATAGTTGTTTTTATGGCCGGCCGATTGTCCGCAGCCGCAATAGCACGGGATGTTTTCAAGCAGTTCGCGGTGTTCCGCAGCCTGTTGGTACAACACAGCCATTTCCTCTTCGAACGCGCCTAAAAAGCTTGGTAAATGCTCGACCGATTTCGTTGTCTCGCGAATATCGCCAGTGGCGGTTTTCGTCATATGCGAATGGCTTTGTTTTTGGCTGCTGTCATCAGCACAGCCTGACAATAGAACGCTAAGCGACAACAGGCATGCTGCGATCCGTGCTGGATGGTTCAATCGTCTTCTCCCTTTCTTTCGTTCATTTCATAGTTTGAATGTATCACAATTTGCGTTAAACGGCAATGGAGTTGCTGTCAGGGGCGCTTGCCTAGCATCGAAATGTTTAAGCAATTCATCCAGATCATCGGTTTTGTGCCCGGATGCTTTGCGGGAACGGAGAGTAGGGAATGCGGAGGAAAAGGGAAGAGGAAGGCTGTGCAGAAGATTCGGTATGCCATCTTTCGCACAGCCTTTACGTAAGATTATTGTTCCTGCAAGAAATATTTCTCGATATCGTCCAGCATCAGATGGGCAGCGAGCACACCGCCAGCTGTGTTCCAAATCGTGTCGCTCACTTTGTACACCTTGCCTTGTTTCGCGACGTTTAAGTTTTGAAAGAGCGGATCGTTAATCCATTCTTTTTCGATTTCGCTTGCTTTGCCGTCGCCTGTTTCATACGTAAAGTAGAACAGGATGTCGCCGTCCATGGCCGGGATGCGTTCTTTCGTCACACCGGTTTCCGCGAAGTCGTTCACGTTTTGCGATTCCGGACGGGCGAAGCCGAGCTGGTCCAAAATGACGCCGGAGAACGAGTCTTTATGGTAGATGCGGACGTCACCAGCCATGAAGCGGACGACCGACACGTTCATTTTCAGCTTGTCGCCGAGTTTCGCTTTTACGTCTTCAATGCGCTTGTCGTAGTCGGCAATGACTTGTTTCCCTTTCTCTTCTTGATTCACCGCTTTCGCATAGAGCATAAAGTTGTCTTTCCAGTTGCCGCGCAGCGTTTCAGAGAATACGGTTGGAGCGATTTGTTTCAACTGTTCATAAATTTTTTCATGGCGCATTTTGTTGCCGATGATCAAGTCCGGCTTTAAAGCGGCGATCGCTTCAACGTTCGGCTCCGATTCCAATCCGAGCTCTTTGACGCCGTCCATTTTGTCTTTAATGTGGTCATACCACGGATCGCCCGTCCACGATTGGACGGCGCCGACCGGTTTCACACCTAGCGCCAGCAGGGCTTCTGTTCCTTCGTTTGTCAATACAACGACCCGTTTGGGCGTACCTTTGATTTCGGTCGTGTCCATGGCGTGTTCGACGGTGTAGCTTGCTTCTTTCGATTGATTGTTGCCCTTCGGTTTGGCCGTTTCTTCCTGTTTCCCACCGCAGCCGGCGAGAAGAAGGAGAGAAAGGAGGAAGGTGAAAAGAAGATGGGTTTGTTTCATATTCACGGTGCAAATCCCCCTTTTCCATTTCACGGAATTGATAATGAGTTTCATTCATGCCACTATCATAAATAATAGTGATAATCATTGTCAGAAAAAATAAAAAAATCATGAGAAAATCATAATAAAAAGAGGGTAAAAAATATTGACGATGAGAGTCATTATCAAATAGACTTAACGGTAGATGTTATACTAAGGGAGATTTCACACCATGTTCGCAACGAATCGTCAAAAAACGCAGGGCCTCATTGGGCTGGCGATCTTGCTTCTTACCGCCATGTGGATGAGCGTGGTGTACGGGTATACCGATACGAACTGGCGGGAGGCGATGGCCGCCTTGATCGACAACAACGGTTCAAACGCCCGTTTAGTGGTGGCGACGGGGCGGCCGCCGCGGTCGTCGGTTTTTTGGCGCTGTTTAGCGATGAAAACAACTCCCTTACCGTCAGCATCCACTGGCTGCCGCTCGCGGCTTTTCTCGGCGCTGCAGCCGCCGCTTGGCTCGTGTATACGCTGGCGTGGAAAAACGGTCTCGCCCCGCTTCGGCTCGTGCTTGTCGGCATTGGCATTTCTGCGCTGATGCAGGCGTTGACAACGCTGCTGATGATCGTCGGGCCGATTTACCGGGCGAGCCAGGCGAACGTGTGGATTACGGGCAGCGTGTATGGTGCTTCTTGGCAGCACGTCTCGTTCATGGCTCCATCGGTCATCGGGTTGCTTCTTATTGCTATGCTCGCCACTCGACACGTCAACGTGCAAGAATTAGGCGACGAGCTGGCGATTGGGCTTGGCGGCGCGGTTGAACGGCAACGGCTCGGGCTGGTGTTGCTGAGCACCGCGCTCACTGGGGGCGCGGTCGCCTTCGCCGGCGGCATCGGCTTTGTTGGGCTGATGGCGCCGCATATGGCGCGTCGCCTTGTCGGTTCAGCGTTTGGTGCGCTGCTTCCGGCGGCGGCGCTGTTCGGCGGTGTGCTCGTCATGGGAGCGGATTTGGCTGGGCGGTTGCTGCTTGCGCCGGCGGAAATTCCGGCCGGGGTGTTTACCGCCGCCCTTGGCGCGCCGTATTTTATTTATTTATTGTACAGAGTCGGAAAGCATCAATGAAGGAGGGGGAAAGCATGCACGTGCTGCAGGCGAAGGAGTTAACGTTATCTTACGGGGACGCGCTCGTGATCGACCGCTTACATTTGACGATTCCGAAGGGGAAAATGACCGTGTTTATTGGGGCGAACGGCTGCGGCAAGTCGACGTTGCTGCGCGCCTTGGCCCGGCTGTTGAAGCCGGCAGGCGGCGCCGTTTTGCTCGATGGAAAGGAGATCGCCAAACAGCCGACCAAGGAAATCGCCCGTCGCTTGGCCATTTTGCCGCAGGCGCCTGTCGCTCCGGAAGGGTTGACCGTGCTGCAGCTCGTCAAGCAAGGGCGGTACCCATACCAAACGTGGTTCAAACAATGGAGTGAGGAAGATGAGCGTGCCGTGGCGCGCGCTTTGGCGGCGACCGGGCTGACAGAGCTCGCCGAGCGGCCGGTTGATTCGCTTTCCGGCGGACAGCGCCAGCGCGCATGGATTGCCATGACACTGGCGCAAGAAACGGACATCATCTTGCTTGATGAACCGACGACGTATCTTGATTTGGCCCATCAAATTGACATTTTAGATTTATTGTTTGAGCTGAATGAAAAGGAACGGCGGACGATCGTGATGGTGCTTCATGACGTAAATTTGGCCTGCCGTTATGCACATCATCTCGTCGCCATTCGCGACAAGGCAGTGTACGCCGAAGGGAAGCCAGAAGACGTCATTTCCCGCCAGCTCATAAACGATGTGTTTCAGTTGGATTGCCAAATTACGTACGATCCGCTCTTTGGCACCCCGCTTTGCATTCCGTACGGAAAAGGGCGGCGCATTTTACAGAAAGAAGGCGTATCATGATGAGACTGTGCGAAGACGAAATGAGAGCGTTAGAAACGTATCGTTTTTCAAGCAAGCAGCCCGATGCTTCGGCGTCGATGCGGTTTTCCCGGCTGCTGGAGGACGCCGAACAGCTCGCTAAGTATGTCGCCCACGTGCGTGATGAGATGGGGGCGGCGAATGACGCTGTGGCGGCGTCGATGCTGGTCAAGCGCCTCAGCTTTTTAGCGCCGATGGCGTTATACGCCATGTCGGCATGGAACAAGCGGCTTTTGCTTGAGCCTGAGCGCATTTGGCTTGATACGGACGGTGAAGGAGAGACGTGGATGCCGCGCTTTCGCCTTGAGCCGGCGGAAGCGGAGATGTGCGGCAGCGAACGAAGCCGCTGGCGCGAGCAAGCCGTTCGCGACGTGTTCGCCGAGCTGTTCGCGCCGCTCATTGCTCAGTTGCGCCGTCTGACGCGCATCTCCCCGCTCGTCTTGTGGGAAAATGTCGCCATTTACGTGTATTGGGTATATGAACGTTGGCTGGAAGATGAATCGCTTGCGTTCGTCGCCGATCGGCTGCGGGCCGATTTTCGTTTTCTCGTTCATGAAGCTGATGGCCGTCTGTTTGGCCAAAAAGACAACCCGCTCCGCCGCTTTTTTAAAGGGGCGAGCGGCATGCAGCGAACGACGTGCTGCTTGTACGTGCATACAACGGGGGGAACGTGTTGCCAAACGTGCCCGCTTCGCGCCCGCCAGCGGCAAATTGGGTGATCGGTCAGCCGCCGGTGGGCGGTTTCTTATTTTGGCGCTGGTTTTTTGCGAAATTTGTTGATTTTTGTCGATGTTTTCGTGAAAATGGAAGTGAGGATAACGGGATATTTCGATCAATGGCGAGGTAACCATTGCATGGACAAGTATACAGCCTTTTTCCATCACTTCAATGAAGCAGTTGCCATCTTGAATGGGCAAGGTACCATGATTTATCGAAACCCTACCTTTGCTGGGTTAGCGCTGAGTGAAGAAACGGAAAAGGCGCTGATGGCTGCGGGGCGGGGGTTAGCCAAGCGGATGAAAGAACAGCTAGCCGCTTTTCAAGTGGAACTGTCCGGCGGCGCCTTCGTTGCCGGGTTGTCGCCGATTATTGATGAGCGCGGCCAAGCGGCCGCTATATTGTGCGTGTTGCGCCGTCAAGCCCAAGCGGAGGAGCTGCGGGCGCGGCTCGCTGAGGCGGAGCGGCGTTTGCAGCTGATCGTCGAACATTCAAACGATTATGTCTTCATTTTTTCACGTGACCGTCAGCTGTCGTACATTCCGCCATCATGGCAGGGAAAAATGAACTGGCAGCCAGCGTCGTATGATGATATGTTGGCGTTTGTCCACCCTGACGACGCGCCGGTGATCACGCAAAAATTGGCGAATTTGTATGATACATATGAGACGCAAACAGCGGAATTTCGCAAGCGGGACGAACATGGCGAATGGATTTGGATGGAAGCTAGCGGGAAAGCGATCATTGATGAGGCCGGAAAGCTCGATTGCGTCATCGTCACGGTAAAAAACATCAGTGAGCGGAAGCAGTATGAAGAAAAGCTGCGCCAACTTGCTTACTTTGATTCGCTCACCGGCATCGCCAACCGCATCTATTTCGAACGGCAGATCGGTGAGCTGATGGCGAGCGGCACGCCATTTGCCCTCTGTTATTTAGATTTTGATAAATTTAAATGGATCAACGATCATTTTTCTCACCAAGCTGGCGACTATTTTTTACGCGAAGCGGTGAAACGCGTCAGCCGGGAGCTGCGCCATGATGACTTTTTCGCCCGCATCGGCGGCGATGAGTTCGTGTTGCTGCTGCCGAATGTAACGAAAACGGAAATGACCGCTTTGGCGGAACGGTTGGTCAGCTCGTTCCATGAGCCGTTTTATTATGAAAAACAGCTCATTCAATCGACGTTATCGATCGGCATCGCCTTTTTCCCAAAAGACAGCGACCGGATCGAGCAGGTGATGAAATACGCCGATCAGGCGTTGTATGAGGTGAAGGAGCGGGGACGGAACGGTTACGCGTTTTATCGCCCGGTCGAGCATCGGCGCATCGTGATCGAGCAGGATTTGCCGTTTGCCATTATGCGTGGGCAGTTTTATTTGTGCTATCAGCCGAAAGTGCGGTTGACCCAAGGGCGAGCGATGGGAATTGAGGCGCTGTTGCGCTGGCGCCATCCGACGCTCGGTGAGATTCCGCCGCTCGATTTTATTCCGTTGGCTGAAGAGAGCGGATTTATTTTTGAAATTACGCTTTGGGTGTTAGAACGGGCGTGCCGCCAAGTGAAAGAATGGGAAAGGAAATTTCCCGGGCTGAAGTTAGCGGTGAATTTGTCGCCGTTTTTGCTCAACCGTCCCGAACTTGTCGAACATGTGAAGCGCATTTTGCGGGAGACGGAGCTGGCGCCCGACCGCTTGATTCTAGAGGTGACTGAAAGCGGGCTGATGGAAAACATTGAGACAGGAAGGCACATTTTAACCGAATTGCAGGAGCTTGGCGTGCAGGCGGCGATCGACGATTTTGGCACCGGCTTTTCCTCGCTCGCGTATATTCGCAATTTGCCGGTGTCGCTGCTCAAAATTGACCGCAGCTTCATTCAAGGAATTGCCGAAAATTCGAAGGACGCTACGATCGTTGATACCATCATCCACTTGGCGAAAAGCTTGGATATTGAAGTGCTGGCCGAAGGGGTGGAGACCGAATCGCAAGTTATGCTTCTTTCGCAAATGCATTGCGACTATGCGCAAGGGTTTTACTTCAGCCGTTCGCTTGAAGCGGAAAAGCTGCAGCAATGGCTTGAGAAATACAACCGTTCGGCCGCTTTTTAGCCATCGAAAGGGAGAGGAAACATGAGGACAACCTTGTATTTGACAAGACATGGGGAAACGAAGTGGAATGTCGAAAAGCGGATGCAAGGAAGACAGGACTCGCCGCTCACGGAAAAGGGGCGGCAAGACGCCATGCGGCTTGGAAAACGGCTCGAAGCGGTCGAGTTGGCCGCCATTTATACAAGCACGAGCGGTCGGGCGCTTGAGACGGCCGAGCTGGTTCGCGGCGCGCGGCTTATTCCGATTGATCAAGACGAGCAGCTGTGCGAGATTCATCTTGGCGATTGGGAAGGAAAGACGCATGATGAAATCCAGCAAATGGATCCGGTTGCGTTCGACCGTTTTTGGAACGCACCGCATCTGTACGCGCCACAGCGCGGGGAGCGGTTTTTCGATGTGCAACAGCGGGCGCTGGAAGCGGTGCGGCGCATCGTCGGGCGGCACGAGGGGGAGACCGTCTTGATCGTCACCCACGGTGTCGTACTGAAAACCCTCATAGCGGCATTTAAAGGCGCGCCGCTTGACCAGCTTTGGGCGCCGCCGTATATGTACGGGACAAGCGTGACGATCGTCGAAGCGGATGAAGACGGGTTTCGCGTAATCGTAGAGGGAGATGCCTCTCATGTGGAGAATGTAAAAGAAGTATAGACGGGAGTTGATTTCGGTCAATAAACCGAGGCTGACGTACAAGGTCCGTCTTCAAGATAGGGACAACGGGTCGCGTGACATAAGAAGCCGGTGCGTATGCGAAAGAGGGGGAGAAGCTGGTGATCAACGCAACCGCTTCTCGCAGGTTCATCACCACAACGTGTACTTGACAGACGGTGCACTTCTCTGAACAGGTGTAAGCAAAACATGATTGGTTTCCTGTTCTTTCGTGGATGCATAAGTAAGATGTGTGCTGGAAAAATCAAGTACAACTGTTGGTGAAGAGCCTTCTCGGAATCGGTTCTCAAGTAGAAAAAAACTTGCTGCATCAGCCTCGATGTTCACGCGTTCCATCATCGATCAGGCAAACAGTGGTTTTTTCACCGACCTTCTAAGAGTCCGGTGATTGATTCGTGGATCCGGCATTGCCATCTCAAAACCTTGTTACATCGGTCCTCCTTTTCACGCGCTCCCTCATTGATGAAGGGAATTAGCGGTTTTTTCACCCACTTTCTAAAAAGTCGCCGGTCTGCAATACAGACACAACATGAAGTTGGTGTGTACATATAAAAAGAGGCTGTCTTGACAGGTTGTTAAACCGACCTGTCGAGACAGCCTCGAGTGTTAAACGAGCCCGAGCCATCTTGCCAACTGCGCGGTCGCAAAGGTGACCATAATGGCAATCGCTGTCGGCAAGGCGAAGGCGACGAACGTCCATTTCACGCTTTTCGTTTCTTTGTAAATGTTGACGAGCGTCGTGCCACACGGGTAGTGAAGCAGGGAAAACAGCATCATATTGAGGGCGGTGAGCCACGTCCAGCCGTGGTCGAGCAAAATTTGTTTCAATGATGATAGTCCGTCGACTTCGGTGAGCGCTCCGGCGGATAAATACCCCATCAATAAAATGGGAAAGACGATTTCATTGGCTGGCAGGCCTAAAATGAACGCCAGCAAAATGTAGCCATCCAATCCCAACACTTTGGCAAATGGGTCAAGTCCGTCGGCCAAATACGCCAGCACGGTCGTATCTCCCACGTGAACGTTGCCGAGCACCCACGTAAGAATGGCGGCTGGCGCTGCCACCGTCACTGCTCGCTTTAGCACGTAGAGCGATTTGTCAAGGGTGGCCCGGATGATCGTTTCCATGATTTTCGGGCGTCGGTATGGCGGCAGCTCTAGCGTGTAATGGGTCGGAATCCCGCGCAAAGCTGTCTTAGACAAAATCCATGAAACCGCCAGCGTGACGATGATGCCAAACAGCACCATGGCGACAACCACTGCGGCAGTGACGAGCGTGTTCCAGCCCCCTGTATAACCAGCTGCCATAAATAGCGAAGAAAGCAAAATCAGCGTCGGCCAACGTCCGTTGCACGGGACGAAGTTGTTGGTCAAAATGGCCAACATCCGCTCGCGCGGCGATTCGATAATGCGCGTCGACATAATGGCGGCGGCGTTGCAGCCGAACCCCATGGCCATCGTCAGCGATTGTTTGCCGTGCGCGCCTGTTTTTTTAAACAATCGATCCATGTTAAAGGCGACGCGCGGCAAATAGCCATAGTTTTCAAGAAGTGCAAACAGCGGAAAGAAAATGGCCATCGGTGGCAGCATCACGCTGACGACCGCGGCGGTGCCGCGGTATAGGCCAAGTACAATAAGCCCGTGCAGCCAGTCGGGGGCATGAATCGCTTGAAAAGCCATGGTCAGATACGTTTCGACCGTCCCGAACAAACGGGCGAGCGAATCGGAAAATACGTTGGCGCCGGCAATGGTCATGTACAGGACAGCGGCGAGCAACGCCAGCATAATCGGAAATCCCCACCGTTTCGATGTGACGATCCGGTCAATTTGTTCCGTTCGATCCCGTTTCACGTTATGTCTATGAGTGACACATTCTCGGCAAAGCGCAGCCGATGTTTGGAAGATGGCGGTGACGATCTGTTCACGCGTGTCAGCTGGCGTCAGCGTTTGGGCTTCTTCTAGCAAACGATCAAATCGATTCGACCGATCCGCAGCAAGCATAAGCACCCTCCTCCTTTGTGTCCCGTTGCGGCGGCTGTTTTAACGCAGCCAAGAGCGATGTATCCCCGTCAAGCAGCCGAAGCGCAATCCAGCGCGCCGGATACGCATCGCCGACCGTTTCGCGAATATTTGGCATAAGCTTGGAAATGGCTTGTTCAATTTCGGGGCTGTACTGGATGGAAAGCGGGTTCGTCTTGATGCGGCCGCGTACCATTGCATCAACAGTGTTCATCAACTTGTCGATTCCTTCTTTATTGCGGGCGGATATCGGTACAACCGGTACGCCGAGTTTGTTTTCCAATTTTTTGCTGTTGATGAGAATGCCTTTCTTTTTCGCTTCGTCCATCAAATTGACAGCGACGATGACGCGGCCGGTGATTTCCAATACTTGCAACGCCAAATTCAAATTGCGCTCCAATGCCGTTGCATCAACGACGACGATGGTAAGATCGGGCCGTTCAAACAATAGAAAGTCGCGCGCCACTTCTTCATCAGCGGAGTTGGAATAAAGCGAGTATGTTCCTGGCAAGTCAACAATTCGGTATGTGGCACCGCGGTGGGCGAATTCTCCTTCTGCACGAATGACAGTTTTTCCCGGCCAGTTTCCAGTATGTTGGCGCAGGCCTGTCAAAACATTGAACAACGTGCTTTTTCCCGTATTTGGATTTCCCATTAAGGCAATTGTATAGTTCGTTCTAGTCATTGTTGATTCTCTCCCCGTAAATATAATTGCTTTCTTCTTTTCTTAATGCAATCGTTGTTCCTCGTACGCGGTAAGCAGTCGGATCGCCGAGCGGACTTTTTTGGCCGACTTCTATTTCCCCACCGGGCACAAAGCCTAAGTCAAGCAATCTTCTTCTCAGCACAGGGTCAGGAATGGCGATGTTCGCAATGCGAAACCGATCTCCCTGCTTCATACGGGAAAGGGGACAATCATTTCGTTCGGCCATAAAAGTTTCCCTCCTATTAATATTTTAGGTAAAGGACATTTTTTTTACCTAGACCAACTTTTGTGTTTATCATATTCCAGTTTGGCTTTTTTGTCAATCCGTTTGTTCCACTCTTTTCCGACAAAATGGGCGGAGAAACGTCTATTCAAAATAGTTTGAAAGAATGGTATCATATAAATAGTCTGAATCCACTATCGACAGAAAGGCGGTGACGGCGTCCATTGACGCGCCATCCAATGAAAGCGATTACGGAAGGAACGATCCTTTGGAAACCGACAGAAGAAAAAATCCAACGGTCAAATATTCGGCGGTATATGGACTGGCTGAAAGAGAAAAAGGGGGTGTCATGTAACTCGTATCGCGAGCTATGGACATGGTCAGTTGAGCATCTTGAAGAATTTTGGGAAACGGTTTGGGAGTATGGCGGTGTGCAAGCGGCGACGCCGTATGAATGCGTGCTGCGCGAGCGGAAGATGCCGGGGGCGGAGTGGTTTCCGGGCGCGACGCTCAACTATGCGAAGCATATGTTCCGGCATGCGCGCGCCGACCGTCCGGCCATCATTTTCCGCTCGGAGCGCGTGCCGTATCGGGAAGTGTCATGGCAGGAGCTGAGCGAAACAACGGCGGCGATCGCCAAAGCATTGCGAGCGATGGGGGTAAAGCGCGGCGATCGCGTGGTGGCGTATATGCCGAATATCCCCGAGACGGTGATGGCGTTTTTGGCGTGCGCGTCGCTCGGCGCCATTTGGTCAAGCTGCTCGCCGGACTTTGGCGCCGGCAGCGTCATCGACCGGTTTGCGCAAATCGAGCCGACGGTCTTGTTTGCCGTCGACGGCTGCCAATACAACGGCAAAGAGTTTGACAAACTGCCGGTCGTATCCGAACTGCGCGCCAAGCTGCCATCATTGAAAAAGACGGTGCTGCTTCCGTATTGGCGCGGGCAGATGGAGGCCCCGGATGAGGGGGTCGTGCTGTGGGGTGATCTCGTGGCGAATAAGGGAGAGCTCGCCTTTGAAGACGTCCCGTTTGACCATCCGCTTTGGATTTTGTACTCTTCGGGAACGACCGGTTTGCCAAAGCCAATCGTCCAAGGACATGGCGGCATTTTGCTTGAACATTTGAAAACGTTGACCATTTCCGAGAACTTGACGAAAGACAGCACATTTTTCTGGTTTACGACGACTGGATGGATGATGTGGAACTTTCTCATCGGCGGCCTGCTGGCCGGATCGACCATTGTGCTCTATGACGGCAGCCCGACGTATCCGGACGGCAACGTTTTATGGGAGCTCGCCGAGAAGGCAGGCATCACCCATTTCGGCACAAGCGCGGCGTTTATTAACGTCTGCATGAAGCTCGGCCTCAAACCGAACGAGCGCTATGACTTATCGAAGCTTGAGGCTGTGCTTTCGACCGGCTCGCCGCTGACGGTCGAAGGGTTCGCCTGGGTGTATGAAAACGTCAAGGATGACATTTGCCTGGCATCATGCAGCGGCGGAACGGATGTGTGCACCGCGTTTGTCGTCGGTTCGCCGATTTTGCCGGTGCGCGCCGGTGTCCTCTCGTGCCGCGCGTTGGGCGCCGATGTGCAGGCGTTTGACGAAAACGGCCAGCCGCTCGTGAATGAAGTCGGTGAACTAGTGATTACAAAACCAATGCCGTCGATGCCGCTCTTTTTCTGGAACGACCCGGACGGCGAGCGGTACCGGAACAGCTATTTTGACACGTATCCAGGCGTCTGGAAGCACGGCGATTGGATTAAGATTGATGAACAAGGCGGCTGCGTCATTTACGGCCGCTCCGACTCAACGATCAACCGCGCCGGCGTTCGCATGGGCACGAGCGAAATTTATCGCGCCGTCGAAGCGGTCGACGGGGTGCTCGAGAGCCTTGTCGTCGATTTAGAAATGATGGGCAAGCAGTCGTTTATGCCGCTGTTTGTCGTCCTGAAGCCAGGCGTGGCGCTCGATGATGAGCTGAAAGACCGCATCCGCCAGTCGATTCGGCAACACGTCTCGCCGCGCTTTGTTCCAGACGAAATTTACGAAGTGAAGCAAATTCCAAAAACGCTAAATGGAAAGAAAATGGAAATCCCAATCCGCAAGCTGCTCTTAGGCTTCCCGCTTGAAAAAGCGGTCAACTCGGGCTCGATGGCCAATCCAGAGGCGCTCGACGTTTTCCTCGAGCTGGCGAAACAATTGGCGGCGAAATGGAACATGAGTGGGCATTTTTCGTAAAGCGCGAGAAAGGTTGTTATTGAGCAGGGACGCTTAATAACAACCTTTATGCTTATAAAGAAAAGGGGAGTTGGTAGAGAAACAAATCGAGAGGAAAGCAGCGAAATGGTAAAACGGGCGAAAGGATCAGCCTTAATACAGGTTGAGCGCCGTTTTGATACGCTTGATCTCCTTTTTGTTTTCGAACAGCTCTTCCACTAAAATTTTTTGGCCGTTGGCGACGTCGGTGAGCCGCCGATCCATGTCGGACACTTGTTCGCTTAACCGGTGCACTTGCTCGTTCGTTTGTTGCACTTGTTCGGCGAGCCGTTCGACTTGTTCGTTCGTTTGTTGCACTTGTTTGGTGAGCTGTTCGACTTGTTCGTTCGTTTGTTGCACTTGTTTGGTGAGCTGTTCGACTTGCTCGTTCGTTTGTTGCACTTGTTTGGCGAGTCGCTCGACTTGTCCGTTTGTTTGTTGAAGCTGATCGGCGAGTTCTTTGATGGCTTGCCAAATCATTTCATTAGTGATCTCTCCCATTCGACAATCCCCTTTCTCGTTCGATTCTTTTCTCTATTATACATGACGAAAGAAGGGAACGATAGGGAAAAGATAACGAAATGTTTTCTTTGCTGTGCTCCCTCTGAATGTGATATAACAAAAGAATGTCAACAGCATTGCGTCTATTGGGGGATGAATGTCGTGATCCGTGTCAGCCATTTGCATAAATCGTTCCGCGTCCATCGCCGCGAAGCCGGATGGTTTGAGGCGGTGCGCCATTTATGGCGCCGTGACTACCGGATCGTCGAGGCGGTGAAAGACGTTTCGTTCACGATCGAAAAAGGGGAGATTGTCGGTTTTTTAGGCCCGAACGGGGCGGGGAAGACGACGACGATGAAAATGCTGGCCGGCCTGTTGCACCCGACGTCGGGGGAAATCACGGTCGGCGGTGTTGTGCCGTTTGAACAAAAGCCGGAGTTTAAAAAGATGATGAGCTTAGTGATGGGGCAAAAAAGCCAGCTTATTTGGGATATTCCGCCGATGGAGACGTTTTTGGTCAATAAAGCCATTTATGACATTGACGATCGGGCGTTCCGCCAGACGCTCGAGGAGCTGACCGAGCTGCTTGATTTGGCGCCCCTGTTGGACAAACCGACGCGCAGCTTGTCGCTCGGCCAGCGGATGCGCTGCGAGCTGGCGGCGGCGCTGTTGCATCGGCCGCGCGTGTTGTTTTTGGATGAGCCGACGATCGGACTGGACGTTCATACGCAAGAAAACGTGCGCCGCTTTATCGTCGATTACAATCGGGAGCACGAGACGACCATTTTGTTGACGTCGCATTACATGGGTGATGTCGCCGCGCTTTGCGACCGGGTGATGATCATTAACTACGGGCGGCTCATTTACGACGGCGAGCTTTCGGTGCTGACGGAGAAACTGGCGCCGTACAAGCGGCTTGAGGTTCGGTTTTCGCGGCTGCCGAAGATGAATTGGAGCGAGTATGGCGAAGTGGCGGAAGTCGAAGAGGGGGCGGTCGTGCTTAGAGTGGCGCGCGAGACGGCGGCGGAAACGGCGGCGCGGCTGCTTCAGCAGTTTGAAGTCCGTGATATCAATATCGAAGATCCGCCGCTGGAGGAAGTGATCGCGCGCGCGTTTCAGGAGGAGCACGTATGATTCGCAAATATATTGCCCTGCTGCGGATGAAATACATTGAAATGCTCGCGTATCGGCTCGCGACGTTCGTTTGGATGACGGGTGCCATCACCCAACCGCTCATTACGATGTTCGTTTGGATGAACATTCATCCGGAAGAGAGTGAGTCGTTTGTCTTTTATTTTATGGCGGTCATTTTTGTTGAGCGGATGACGAGCGCGTGGGATGTATGGGAGCTTGACCGTGAAATCCGCGAAGGGACGTTTTCGAACTTGTTGTTGCGGCCGCTTCATCCGATCCATTGGGCGATCGCCGAGAATATCGTCTATAAATGGTTGTTTCTCGTCATTTTAGTGCCCGTTTGGACAGTGGGAGCGGCGTTTTGGCCGGCGCTTCGCCCGCATATGACGGGAAGCCAAATCGGGTGGTTTTTGCTGGCGGTCGTGTTGGGGGCGGCGCTTCGTTTCTTGTTGAGTTACTCGTGCGGACTGCTGGCGTTTTGGGTGACCAAAGTGGCGGCTGTGTACGGCGTCATCGATGTCATTTCGCTGTTTTTGTCGGGAAGAATCGCGCCGCTTGAGCTGCTTCCGCCGCGGCTTCAGGAATGGAGCGAGTGGCTGCCGTTCCGCTATATGATCAGCTTTCCGATTGAAATCGCCACCGGAGCGGCGGATGGCGGGGAGTTGGTGCGCGGTTTTGCGATTGCTGGCGGGTGGATGGTGGTGTTGACGGCCGCTTTGCAATGGTTGTGGAGAGCGGGAATGCGAAAAAATCAGGCGGTAGGTGGATGAACGTGCGGCGGTATGGACGGGTGTTCCGCGAATTTTTCCGCGCTTGTTTGGTCGAGGAAATGGAATATCGGAGCGAGTTTTTCGGCAATGTCATCTCCAGCTTTTTCGGCATTGGCATGGCGCTGCTCACCATCCAGATCTTTTTTTACCAGACGGATCGCTTAGGCGGCTGGACGTATGGGGAAGTGCTTGTGTTGCTTGGTGTCTTCAATACGTTGCGTGGCTGTATCGATTTTGCGCTCCGCCCCAACATGCCGAGACTGCTTGAACACGTCCGACGCGGCACGCTCGATTACGTGTTGACGAAGCCGGTCGACAGCATGTTTTACGTCAGCTTCCGTCACCTTGTGTTTTGGCGGCTCATCGATGTCGTGCTCGGCTTTGGCGTCATTGGCTACGGCTTGTATGTCGAACGCTACGTGCCATCGGTGGCGGACGTATTGGTGTTTCTTGTCGTCATGGCCGCTTCGTTTTTGCTTATTTATTCCCTATGGATGATGCTCATGACGACGTCGTTTTGGGTGGTGCGCATCGACGACTTGTCGTTTATTTTCGACTCGTTTTTTGAAACGGCCCGCTTCCCCGGCAGCATGTACCGCGGCGCGGTTCGGATGGTGATCACCTACATATTGCCGGCCGTATTAATCACGAATACGCCCGCGCTGGCGCTGCTTGGCAAATGGAGCGCTCGGACAGCGTTTGCCGCTTTGGTTGTGGCTCTCCTCTTTTTATGGATTGCCCGTCGCTTTTGGCGCTTTGCCTTGCGCTTTTATACAGGAGCGGGCGGGTGAGGATTCATCCAGCTTCAAGGAAAGGGTGTCTCGTTTTTGCTGAGACATCCTTTTTTCTTTGTTCCTCAAGCAAGATGTTGATTGACTTTTACGTCAACGTAAACTAAAATAAAATTCAGAATATTAATGCTGAAAAGGGATGGCCATGCACTATTTCACCATTTCCGATTTGGCGCACGAGTTTGATGTGAGCACGCGGACGATCCGCTATTACGAAGAGCGCGGGCTGCTTGCCCCGATTCGCACGGAATCCGGGCAGCGGCTGTATACGAAAAAGGAGCGGGCGAAGCTCAAGCTCATTTTGCGCGGCAAACGGTTCGGCTTCTCGCTTGACGAAATTCATGAGATGATTGCGCTGTTTGATGAGGATCGCACGGGAAAGAAACAACTCGAAAAAACGGTCGAATACGGGCGGCGAAAACTGAAGGAGGTGAACGAGCGGATCGAGGATTTATTGCAACTGAAGGCGGAGATGGAATCCCTGCTTTCCGATTTTGAAAAGCGATTGCGAGAATGGGAGGAATCGGGCGGATGAACATTTCGGAGTTGCTTGCCCGCCAAGCGAGGAAATTTCCGGCGAAAACGGCGGTCATTGATGGGGAAACGGAGCTTTCGTATGCCGAAGTCGATCGCATGGTCAACCGCTTGGCTTCGTCATTGGCTCGACTTGGCGTCGGCCGCGGTGATAAAGTCGCGCTGTATATGCCGAATACGAAGGAGTTTGTCGTTTCGTACTTTGCTGTTTTGCGCCTTGGCGCGGTTGTCGTGCCGATCAACGCCCGTCTTACGGCGGCGTCAATATTTACCCAAAGGAAGTGGAAGATGTGCTGCGGACGCATCCAGCGATCGCCGATGTCGCCGTGATCGGCGTGCCGCATCCGGAGTGGGGGGAAACAGCGAAAGCGTTCGTTGTGCTGAGTGCGCCGCTTGCGTCGCTTGCTGACGAGTGTAAGCGTTTCCTATCCGGCAAGCTGGCTGACTATAAAATTCCCCGCTTGTATGAGGCAATCGCTGAACTGCCGCGCAATGCGACGGGAAAAGTGTTGAAACAAGCGCTGCGAGCGCGGGAGGCGGCAACACAGAAGACACAGGCATGAATAAGAAGGGAGGAAAGGGGAGGGACGATGAAACCGCTTCGTGAAGCCGATCCGAATTTGCTGGCGAATTTGAAACGGTATTTGGATGATGAGTTGTACCAATATGCAGAGGAAAAACTCTCATCGTTTTACGAGTTTTGTTTGACGGACGTCGACCGCCGCGCCGTGCATACCGATCGTGAAGGGCAGCCGCGCCTGATCAAATATGACCGCTTTGGCAACGACATTTCCGAAGTGTGGGTGAACGAAGGGTACGAGCAGACGGCGAAACAAACGTACGAAACGGGAATCGTCGGGTATGTGCACAAACCGATTCCCGAGCTTGGGAGAAAAGGAAACTACATGTATTCGTACGCCCAAGGGTACATTTTATCCCAAGCCGAGCCCGGGTTTTATTGTCCGGTGACGCTGACGATGGCAACCGCCTATGTGCTTGAACATTTCGCCGATGACGAGTTAAAAGCACGGTACTTGCCCCATGTCATTTCCACCGGCGAGGTCGAACTGTATGAAGGGGCGACGTTTTTAACGGAGCGGCAAGGCGGGTCGGACGTTGGCGCCAACGCCGTGCGCGCCGTGCCGTGCGGCGATTATTATAAACTGTACGGGGAAAAATATTTTGCCAGCAACGCCGGGCGCTGCGGCGTAGCGCTCGTGTTGGCGCGCATCGACGGGAGTGGCCCGGGGACGAAGGGGCTGAGCTTGTTTCTCGTCCCATGGCGCAACGAGGATGGAACAGTAAACGGCATCACCATCCGCCGCTTAAAGGATAAATTAGGGGTGCGCGCCGTGCCGTCGGCCGAAGTTGTGTTTGATGGCGCCAAGGCGTATGTCGTCGGCGATCCGCGCAAAGGCTTCTATTATATGATGGAAGCGCTTAATCTCTCGCGCGTCTGCAATGCGATCGCCTCGGTTGGCATCATGAAGCGGACGCTCGAGGAAGCGAAACAATACGCTGAGCAGCGCACGGCGTTTGGCCATCAACTGACCGATTACCCGATGGTGCGCGCGACGCTCGCCGACTTGACGGCGCGGCAAGAGGTGGAAACGAGCGCCTGTTTTGACATGGTCGCCTTGTTTGACCGCGTCATGCCCGCGCCGCATGAGGCAGATGAGGGAGAGAAAGCCTGGCTCCGCCTTCTGATTGCTCTTCTTAAGATGCGTACGGCCGAAGAAGCGATCGCGTTTAGCCATGAGGCGATTGAACTGCACGGCGGCAACGGATACATTGAAGATTTTGTCACCCCGCGCCTGCTTCGTGACGCCCAAGTGCTGACCGTCTGGGAAGGGACGGCCAACATTTTGGTGCTTGAAGTGCTGCGGCTCATGCGCAAATACCGCATTCACGAACGGTTTGCCGCCGAGATGAAGGCGCGGCTTGAGGGGGTGGCGGACGAGATGAAGCCGCTTGCCCGCCCGGTTGAAGAAGGGTTGAAGGAATGGATGGCGGCGCTCGCGCATCTTGGCGGCCAAACGGACGAGGTGCAGACGTTTCATGCGAAAACGGTGGCCAATCGGATGTGCGATGTGTATTTGAGCGTCATCGCCCTCGAACGCGGGCAAGAAAACGAGCGGAACAAGCGGATCACCGAGCTGTTTTTGCGCCATGTGTGGGAGCGCGGGCTTGTCGACGAGCGGATGACATCGGTGCGTGAGTTTGACTTGATCGTCAGATGGAAAGGAGCGTCTGCGCCGCTTGCTCATTCGTAAGTTGGCGGCATGGATAACAGGATGTTCGTTTTTGGCGGACATCTCTTTTTTTGATTGCCAAATGAGCCATTCAACAAGTAGGATGAAAGAAAGGAAGGGGGAAAACCGATATGGAAGTGGTGCGCACCCCGCGCCGAGCGAAACGGCGCATTTGGATTTCGGCGGCCATTGGCGTTGTCATTTTCGGGTTGCTCGTTTGCGTCGGTTTATCTGTTTACGTCGGCTGGCAGCTGACGCATAAACCGCGCGCGCCGATTACCGTGACGCCGAAAGACTACGGCATGGCGTATGAAAACGCGACATTTACAAGCAAAGATGGGAAAACGGCGCTCAAAGGCTGGATCATTCCGCCTACCGGGGCGGCGAAGATGACGGTCATTTTTGCCCACGGATACGGCAACAACCGCGTCCAAGAAAATGTACCGTTTTTGCCGATCGCCAAGCGGCTCGTTGCCGAAGGGTACCGCGTCATCTTATTTGATTTCCGCGCCAGCGGTGAATCGGAAGGCGATATGATTACGATCGGCGTCAAAGAGAAGGATGATTTGCTTGGCGTGATCGATTACGCAAAGAAACACTTCCGTGAACCGATCGCGCTGTACGGAGTTTCGATGGGGGCGGCGACATCGATCTTGGCGGCGGCAGAAGACAGTGATGTTCGCGGGGTGATTGCGGACAGCCCGTTTAGCGACCTCGAATCGTATTTGCGCGCCAACATGCCGGTATGGACGCACTTGCCGAACGTGCCGTTTACGTACTTGATTTTAGCGATCGTCCCGGCGCTTGCGGATTTGGATTTGGGGGTGTCTTCGCCCATCCATGCGGTCGATCGTGTCGCGCCGAGACCGATTTTGTTCATCCACAGCAAGGACGACCGTTCGATTCCATACAAAGAAAGTGTGAAGTTGTACAACACCCATCCGGATGTGTTTCAGCTATGGCTGACGGAAAAAGCCGATCATGTGAAAAGTTTTTCTCTCTACGGCGATGAGTATATCGAACGCGTGTTGACATTTTTGCGCTCATTGGAAAAAACGTCGTTTTCAGGTGGCCGCCATTCGTATTCGGCCACTTTTTTGATTATAATGGAAAAAATGAAGATGGCGCTCGCGTCAATGAACGAATCAGGGAGTGAATGCCATGTGTGGTCGGTTTACGTTGACAGCTGAGTTGGAAACGCTGCAAGCGTTGTTTCGGTTTCGGTATGAAGGCCCGCTCGCCCCGCGGTTTAACATCGCTCCGAGCCAGGAAGTGCTAACGGTTGTGGCGGAAAAAGGAGAGCGAGTCGGGAAAATGATGCGCTGGGGGCTAGTGCCGTTTTGGGCGAAAGACGTTCGCATCGGCACCAAAATGATCAACGCTAGGGCGGAGACGGTTGATGAGAAGGCGAGCTTCCGCCAGGCGTTCAAGCGGCGGCGCTGTTTGATTTTAGCCGATGGATTTTACGAGTGGAAAAAAGAGGGGAAGACAAAAGTGCCGTACCGGTTTACGCTCGCAACGGGCGCGCCGTTTGCGTTCGCTGGCCTGTGGGAGCGCTGGGAGGGAGCGAGCGGGCCGCTGGAGACGTGCACGATCATGACGACGAGGGCGAACGAGCTGATCGCTCCCATTCACGACCGGATGCCGGTCATCCTGCCTTCTGAGCGGCACGATGACTGGCTCGATCCAAACTTCGATGACAGCGAGTATTTGAAAACGTTCCTGCGGCCGTATCCGAGCGAACAAATGCGAATGTACGAGGTGGCGCCGCTGGTCAATTCGCCAAAAAACGATGTCAGCGCCTGCATTGAGCCGGTTAACAGCCGATAGCGGGGGGAAAGTGGGATGCAACCGATCATTTTGTTTGATGGCGATTGCTTGTTTTGCCATGCGAGTGTCCAGTGGGTGGCCGC
The DNA here is from genome assembly GCF_000750005.1 of Geobacillus icigianus. GTDB lineage: Bacteria > Bacillota > Bacilli > Bacillales > Anoxybacillaceae > Geobacillus > Geobacillus icigianus. Next base: position 24,017 of record NZ_JPYA01000183.1, read on the forward strand.
TCGCGACCGGAAGGCGGTGTTCCGCTTTGCCTCGCAGCAAAGCGCCGTCGGCCGGGCGTTGTTGGAACGGGGAAACGGGCTAGCCGGGGGCACGGTCGTGCTCATTGAAGACGGCTGCTATTATGTCAAGTCGGATGCCGTGTTGCGCATCGGTCGGCGTTTGGCCTGGCCGTGGAACATGCTAGCGGCGGCTGGGTTTCTCGTTCCGCGGCCGCTCCGCAACTTTGTCTATGACCAAATTGCTGTTCGCCGCCACCGCCTCATTCGCCAGCACGATCGCTGTCCGCTGCCGCCCCCTGAGCTACGCGCCCGTTTTCTAGACGAATTGCCGCGGTGAAGAAGGAAAATCGGTCCGTTTGTCGTATTGGAAAGGGAAAGAAACAAAGGGGGGAAACGATGACAAGCGGAACAACAAGGTGGCTTGATGAATGCACGGTCGCGGCGTTGGAACGGTTTGCGGATGAGGTGGGGGCGATGGCTGAGCAGAGCGGGGATGAAGCCCGCCGCCGGTTTTATGAAGGAATGGCGGTGGCGGCGAAACTCATCGCGCTGCGCTGGGAAGGAAAATGCGCTTATATTGACGACCATTTGCTTCATAACGTGTATGAAGCGCTCACCGCTTTCCCGCTTGACAAGCTGGAAGAGGCTTTGGCGCTCGAAGCGCAGGAAGCTCGCAACGGCCGTTGTTCGTTTTGCCTGAAAGAGAAGCCGCGGCTTGTCAACGGCCCGATGGTGGCGATTTGCGAAGATTGCCTGCAGTTTGGGCTCGAAATCATGGCGAAACAGCCGTAAGCGAAGCGGCGGTCATCCTCGGGGCGATGGCCGCCGTTTTTCTGCGGACCGGATAGCGGGCCATGCCAATACACGGGCGATGGCGCCGCTTTGTGGAAGGTGAGCCGAGCCGCGGTTGCGGCCGCTCCGGTGGAGGCTGGTGAAAATGAGAGTTTTGCTCGCACCGACTGGATGGGCAAGGAGAGCAGATTTGACAGGCTTCCCTCATTGAACGAGAGATACAACGAGCCGTTCCGTTCGTTCATTCACCATCTTTCGAAAAGGTTGGTGAAAAACCGCGGTTTCCCTTCATCAATCGGAGAATGAGTGAAAAACAGAACCGATGCAACAAGGGTTCTCTCATTGAGAAATGACATGGTAAAGCCGTATCCACGAGTCAATCACCAGCCTCCTAAACCATACAACCGAGCGGCCCCAGCGCTAATGGACGCGCGAACGTTCATCGATTCGGGCGCTCGTTATTGAATGTCGTCGATAAAGGGAAACGTTCTATTCTTGTTTCGTTTGCAAAATTCGGATAAAACTTGGCGAATGGAAAGGTCTACACCTTGAACGTTCGTAATTTAGGAAGAGTTACAATCGGATGGAAAGGGGAATGGACAATGATTCCGATCGTGACGACTGGTGAAATGTACGCCATTGACCAAGAAGTAGAGGAGAAAATTGGCATTCGCAGCGATTCGTTGATGGAAAACGCTGGACAGGCGCTGTTTCGGGCGTTGAAAGAGCGGATCTCGCGCGCCGCTCGGGTCGCGGTGCTCGCCGGGACGGGCAATAACGGCGGCGATGGGTTCGTCATCGCGCGCATGTTGAAAAGTTATGGCTATGAAACCGATGTCTGGCTCATTCCGCCGCGGGAAAAGGTGAAAGGGGCGGCGCTCCTAGCGCTTGAGGTGTACGAGCGGTCCGGCTATTCGTGGCTGCCTTATGAGGGCAATGAACAGGCGTTTGCGGCGCGCCTCCCGCATTATGACGCCATCGTTGACGCGCTCCTTGGCATTGGCGTCAAAGGGACGGTGCGCTCGCCGTACAAAGAAATCATTGAACAAGTGAATCGCGCACCGGCGACAATATATGCGATCGATGTGCCGAGCGGGGTGCCGGCGGACGGCGGCGACGTCAGCATCGCCGTTTGCGCCGATGTCACGCTCACGATCCAATGCCCGAAGCTTGGGGCGTATACGTTTCCAGCCGCGGATTATTACGGAGAGCTCGCTGTTGTCGATATCGGCATTCCGCCCGCAGCGGTGCAGGCGAAGGCGGCTGCCCGCTTTTTGTGGGAAGAGGACGATGTCGCGCGGACGATGCCAAAGCGAACGCGGTCCGCGCATAAAGGAACGCACGGCAAGCTGCTTATTGTCGGCGGATCCAAGGCGATGAGCGGGGCGGTGACGATGGCGGCGAAAGCAGCGCTTCGCGGCGGGGCTGGTCTTGTGACGATGGCGGTTCCGGAAACGGTGTACGAGGTGGTGGCGAGCCGCGTGCCGGAGGCGATGTGCCGGCTATGGCCGGCGGAAGATGGCACATTTGCCGGCGCCGCCGATTGGGACAGGCTTGACATCGATGCGATGGCGATCGGTCCGGGAATGGGTCGGACAGACGGCGTGCGCCGCTTAGTAAGCGAACTAGTGCGCCAGCCAGTGCCGCTCGTTCTTGACGCAGACGCTCTGTTTTTTTGGGATGACTACGCCGAACAAGTGCGCGGACGGAGCGCGCCGACGGTCATTACTCCGCATCCCGGGGAGATGGCGCGCATCGTCCATCGTTCCGTTCGTGAGGTGGAGCATGACCGCTTTGGCGTATCGAAGCGATTGGCGATCGAATACGGAGTCTATGTCGTCTTAAAAGGGCCGTATACGATTGTTGCGACGCCGGACGGGGCGCAGTATGTGAACGCGACCGGCAACCCGGCGTTGGCAAAGGGCGGCAGCGGCGATGTGCTGACGGGCATCATTGCGGCGTTTTTGCTGCAGCATAAGGAGGTGCAGCCGGCGGTGAGCAATGCGGTGTTCGTGCATGGAAAGGCCGCTGATTGGCTTGTCCAACACGGCCATTCTCCATGGGATGTACTGGCATCGGACGTGATTGATGCGTTGCCGGCTGTGCTGGCTTCGTTGACGTATAACGAGAAGTCAATCCCGAAAAGATTCCCCCATTAGCGAAGCCAAACGGTAAAGCGCCATGTCCCTTGCATTTCGATTTTTCTCGACAAGTGGAAATGACATCGTCTACAATTCAGTAGCAAAAAGGAGAGGAAAACCATGCCATCGTTTGTTTGGCTTGAAACCGAAGAGGAAGTACGAAGCGCTTTTCCCATCATGCGCGAACTGCGCACGCACTTGGATGAAGAAACGTATGTTTCGCTTGTGCGCGAAGCTCAAGAAAAAGAAGGGTATAAGCTGGTGGCGTTGAATGATGATCAAGGCAAAATGGTGGCCGTCATCGGGTTCATGCCGATGATTACGCTTTACAACGGCCGTTTTGTTTGGGTATGCGACTTGGTCACTGCTGCAAGCGAGCGGTCGAAAGGGTACGGAAAGGCGTTGCTGTCGTACGTGCATGAATGGGCGAAGGCGAACGGCTACGGAATTGTTTCGCTGTCATCGGGCTTGCAGCGGGTTGATGCTCATCGGTTTTATGAGGAAAAAATGGAATACCAAAAGGTGAGCTATGTGTTTTTGAAACGCCTCTCGGTTTGAAGCCGGCCGGCGCTGATCGATAAGGTCTCCGCCCTTCAAGATGGGCCGCATAGATATGGACCGGCATAAGCGGTAAGCGCCTGCCGATAGCGGTGAAAGAGGATGTCCCGCTCGCTGTGGGACATCCTCTTTTCATTTTTTGCTAGGAGCCCGGTGATTGGCTAACACAACCGCTTCCTTAGGAGGCTGGTGATTGACTTGCGTAACCGCTTCTCCACATCGTTTCTCAAGTAGGAAAACCTTGTTGCATCCGCCCCTGTGTTCGATCGATCAAGGAAACCACGTTTTTTCATCCGCCTTCTAGAAGGATGGTGATTTAAGGGAGCAAGCCGCTGATCAAGCCCGTTTCTCAAACAGATAAGCCTTGTCGCGTCAAGAGCGCCCCCCATTGCTCAAAAGAAACAACCGTTTTTCACCGCCCTCCTAGGAGGGCGGTGATTTCGTGCAAAATACTGCTGAGTTCCACCCGTTTCTCAATGAGAGAAACCTTGAAGCATCCGCTTTCTTTTCTGAATGAAAATGCCTCCAATTGGTGTGTGAAAGCGGTTTTTCACCGGCCTTCTAGAAAATTATTTTATTTTTCATTATAATAAGAAATAGATAATTCTTATTTTGGAATTCATATTCTGAAATTTGGAACAAGAGGGGCGACGATGAATAAAACGGTCTTAAAAACGAAAGAACTGCTCGATTTGTTTCTTGAGAGTGAACGGTTGACGCTGCCAGAGATGGTCGCGCGGCTTCAAATGCCGAAAACTTCGGTGTATCGCATGGCGCAGTCGCTTGTTGCGCTTGGTTTTCTGCAAAAACAAGGCGATTACTATGAGCTTGGGTTGTCATTGCTAACGTTTGGAACGCTCGTCGCCGAGCGGCTTGATCTTCGCCGGGTGGCATTGCCGGTCATGGAGCGGCTGAAAGAAGAAACGAAAGAAGCGGTCAATCTCGTCATCCGGGATGGTGATGAGGCGCTGTATATCGAAAAAGTCGAGACGTCTGAACCGGTGCGCGTGTACACGAAGGTTGGGCGACGCGCGCCGCTGTACGCCGGGGCGTGCCCGCGCATCTTGCTGGCGTTTATGAATGAGGCCGATCGGGAACGATATGTCGAACAAGTCGAGTTAGTGAAAATGGCGAAATGTACAGTGACGGACAAGCAAGTGTTGCGCCGATTGCTGGAGGAAGGCCGAAACCGCGGCTATACAGTCAGCTATTCCGAGCTCGAAAACTATTCGGCCGCCGTTGCCGTGCCGATTTTCAACCATGAAGGAGCGGCGGTCGCCGGACTGAGCGTTGCCGGCCCGGAACAGCGGTTTTCGCCGGACGATATAGCGCGCATCGTTCCGCGGTTGAAACAGGCGGCGATGGCCATTTCGCGCGAGCTTGGGTTTCGGAGGCAGGGATGACGATGGAGTATACGTTGGTTCCATTATGTGAATACGCGGTGACGATTCGGTTTGCCGACCGTATTGACGAACGGGTCAACGATGTCGTTCATGAGGTGGCGGCGCGGCTCGAAGGCGCGCGCAAAGAAGGGATTATAGAAATGGTTCCGGCGTTTTCGTCGCTCACCGTTTACTACGATCCGTTCGTCGTCGGCTCTGCTGCCGATGTATGCGCTTGGCTGCGCGAGCATCTCAAGTCATCGGAACCGGTCGTTCGCCCTCCGGCGCGGACGGTCGTCATCCCGGTTTGTTACGGCGGCGAGTTGGGTCCGGATTTGGCGGAGGTTGCCCGCTTTCATGGAATGACGGAGGACGAAGTGGTGGCGCTTCATGCTGGGGGACGTTACCGCGTCTATATGATCGGCTTTTCTCCAGGGTTCGCTTATTTGGGAGGATTATCGCCGCGCTTGGCGACGCCGAGGCGACGAGTGCCGCGCACCATGGTGCCCGCCGGTTCGGTCGGCATCGCCGGGGCGCAGACCGGCGTCTATCCGCTGGCAACGCCAGGGGGCTGGCAGTTGATCGGCCGGACACCGGTCAAACTGTTCGACCCGCACGGCGAAAAGCCAAGCTTGCTTTCAGCCGGTGACATCGTCCAGTTTCGGCCGATTGGCCGCGAGGAATTTGCACGTTGGGAGAGAGAACGATGATTGATGTGCTGGAAGGCGGATTTTTTACGACTGTTCAAGATCGGGGGCGCAGCGGCTACCGGCACGTCGGCGTACCGCCCGGCGGGGTGATGGACGTCTGGGCGTACCGTCTCGCCAATGCGCTTGTTGGCAACGCCGGCGATGAGGCGGTGCTCGAAGCGACGATGGTCGGTCCCACGCTCCGCTTTCACGTTGAGACGGTCATCGCTGTATGTGGCGGTGATTTCCCGTGCATGCTCAATGGACGGCCGCTTCCGCTTTGGAAACCGGCAATCGTTCGGCCGGGGGACGTCCTAAAGATCGGCGTGTGCCGGGCGGGGTGGCGCGCGTATATCGCGGTGACAGGCGGCATCGCTGTGCCGCCTGTCATGGGCAGCCGCTCGACATACGTCCCCGCACGGCTGGGCGGCTTATCAGGCCGCCCGCTCCAGCCGGGGGATGTGCTGCCAGTTGGCTCCGGTCGGCGGAACGATGCTGTCGGCCGGCTGCGTTGGGGGCTGGCTCAAGCGGCCAGCCGCTATATCGCGGGAAAAAGAAAAACGGTGCGGGCCATTCCAGGGCCGGAATACGGTGAATTTACGCCGGAAAGCCGCCGCCAGTTCTTTGCCGCCTGCTACGAGGTGACGGCGCGGTCCGATCGGATTGGCTACCGGCTTGCCGGTCCAGCGTTGGCGCTTGAGCGGGAGCGGGAGATGGTGTCGGAAGCGGTTGTGTTCGGCACGGTGCAAGTTCCGTCCTCCGGTCAGCCGATCGTGTTGATGGCCGACAGCCAGACAACGGGCGGCTATCCGCGCATTGCTCAAGTGGCGGCAGCCGATTTGCCCGTATTGGCGCAGGCGCGCCCTGGTGATCATATTCAATTTGCGCTGATCGCGCGCGAAGAAGCGGTGCGACTTTATAGCGAACAACAGCGGTGGCTCGGCCGATGGATCGCCGCCATTCGCTGCCAATGGAGGAGAGAACAGTGAAAACGATTGATTTGAACTGCGATTTCGGTGAACGTTTTGGCGTGTATCGGCTTGGACAGGAGGAGATTTTGTCGTATGTCACGTCCGTCAACATTGCTTGCGGGTTTCACGCCGGTGATCCGCTCGTCATGAGGGAAACGGTGCAGCTCGCCATCCGGCACGGCGTCGCCATCGGCGCCCATCCGGGATTCCCCGATTTGCTTGGTTTCGGCCGGCGAATGATGGCCGTTTCGCCGGAGGAAGTGTATGCGTACGTCGTCTACCAAATTGGCGCGCTATCAGCGTTCGTCAAGGCGGAAGGCGGCGTGATGACGCACGTCAAGCCGCACGGGGCGCTGTACAATATGGCGGCAACCGATGCCGCCTTAGCCAAAGCGGTCGCCAAGGCCGTGCGGGATGTCGATCCGGGGCTTGTCTTGTACGGCCTAGCAGGCAGCGAGCTCATCCGCGCTGGTCAAGCGCATGGGCTGCGGACGGCAAGCGAGGCGTTCGCCGACCGCACGTATCAGGCCGATGGCACGCTCACGCCGCGAAACCGTCGCGAAGCCGTCATTGTTGATGAAGAGAAGGCCATCAGGCAAGTGCTTATGATCGTTCGCGAGCGGCGCGTTCGTTCCGTGCAAGGGACAGAGGTGGCGATCGACGCTGACACCATTTGCGTGCACGGCGACAACGAGCAGGCGGTCCGGTTTGCCCGACGGTTGCATGCGGCATTGCAAAACGAAGGGATTGCCGTTCGCCCCATATCACCGATAGACAAAGCAGCGGGAGGAACGTAAGCGGCTGAGAGCGGCGGCGCGGCGATTTTCCCTTCCTTCATGACAGTCGATCGCTTTTTCGGATACAATAAAGGGAGAATGGCGGGAGAAAGGAGGGGTGCTGATGTATTATGCCACTCCTGTTGTGGTGGTGAGCGAGTGTCTAGGTTTTTCCGCTTGTCGCTATAACGGGGATATCATTCATCATTCGTTGGTCGCTCGTTTAGCCGATGTTGCCCGCTTCATTCCGGTATGTCCGGAGGTAGCCATCGGACTCGGTGTTCCGCGGGAGACGGTGCGGTTGGTCAAGCGCGGCGAGGAAAAACGGTTGGTGCAGCCCGCGTCCAATCGCGATTGGACGGAGGAAATGAAGACGTTTGCTCGCGAGTTTCTTGAGACGATCGGTGAAGTGGACGGATTCATTTTCAAAGGCCGCTCACCAACTTGCGGCATAAAAGAAGTGAAAATTTATCACGAAGGAGACCGGGCCATGCCGGTCGAAAAAGGGATGGGAATGTTCGCGGAACAGGCTGTTCGCCACTTTCCCTATGCGGTTGTTGAAGAAGAAGGACGTTTGATGAATGCGGCGATTCGCGAACATTTTTTGACCAAATTGTTCTCGCTCGCCTTGTTTCGCGAAGTGAAAGCGGAACGATCAATGCGTGCGCTCGTGCGCTTTCATTCCGAACATAAATACTTGTTCATGGCGTACAGCCAGACCGGCTTAAAGCAGCTTGGCCGTTTGGTGGCCAACCGTGAACGTCTCCCGATTGAGGAGGTGCTAAACGCGTACGAGCAAGGATTGCACGCGCTGTTTGCCCGCGCGCCGCAGCGGCGCTCGCATGTGAACGTTTGTCAACATCTGATGGGATATTTCAAAAAAGAAATGTCGGCAAAAGAAAAGCAATACGTGCTTGAACTCCTCGCCCAGTATCGGGCGCACCAACTTCCGCTCAGCAGCGTGACGAGCGTGTTAAAGTCGTGGGCCATTCGTGAAGAGAACGAGTATTTGTTGCAGCAGCGCTATTTTGCTCCGTATCCGCCGGCGTTGATGGACGTTCGCGACTCGGGCAAAGGAAGAGATGCGGTGTAAGGGGAAAATGAATCGGCCAAAACGCCAAGGGGTGATCCCGCCCTTTGGCGTTAGGCAACAGGCGAGCAGCAAAAGGAAGGCCCGCCGGCGATCCATCTCCCTCTTTCCCCCCGTCGGCCGCGCCACAGTGAATGCCTCATCAACCAAGAGCATCTCGTTTGCTGTCGCCTGCGTCACCTATCCCCTGTCGGCATATAGGTTGGATCCATCAAGAGCATGTCGCTGGCCCGCCCGC
>NZ_JPYA01000184.1 GCF_000750005.1 Geobacillus icigianus
GGAATATATTTTTTTAAAATACTAATTGTCTTTCTAACACCTTCACCCGTTATACTTCGAGTAATAGGGAACAGTTCATCAAACAACTGATCGATCAATTCATATTCCTTATTCATGGTATGCTCCTTTCGCTGTAAGCGAACCTAGATGGCTGGTGATTTACTCGTGGATATGGCTTTGCCCTCTCGTTTCTCAACTAGAAAAACCTTATTGCATCAGTCCTGTTTTTCACACGTTCTCCATTCATGAAGAGAATCAGCGGCTTTTCACCAGCCTCCTAGGCAACAGCTTACACGATGGTTCTTTTCACCGCCTCAATGACATCATTCACATCTTTATCCGTCATTTTTGGAAATATCGGCAGTGTCAATGCTTGTTCATACCAATGCTCCGCTTTTGGACAAATCCCTCTTCGATACCCCAACTTTTGATAGTAAGGGTGCCAATAAACCGGAATGTAATGTACATGAACACCAATGTTTTCGGCGCGAAGACTCTCAAAAATTTCTCTGCGGCTGCGTTTTAGTTTATCCAATTTTAATTGAAGCACATACAGATGCCAGCCGGATTGAGTTCCTTCAAGCTGCTTTGGTAAAATAACAGAATCCATCGTTTTCAACGCTTCATTATACATGTTGGCAATTTCGCGGCGTCTTTCAATAAAACGATCCAACTTGTCCATTTGTGAAAGCCCTAACGCCGCTTGAAGATCCGTCATCCGATAGTTATACCCTAAATCTACCATTTCATAATACCAAGGGCCTTCATCTCGTGACAAATTATACTTTATAATGCCGTGCGAGCGAAATCGTTTTAGTTTTTCATAATACTCCGCTGAATCGGTTACGATGACTCCGCCTTCTGCTGTTGTCACCGGCTTGACAGGATGAAAGCTAAACATCGTCATATGCGCTAACGTTCCGACTTTACGCCCTTTATACTCAGCCCCGAGAGAATGGGCACCATCTTCAATGACGATCAAGCCGTACTCATTGGCGATCTCCATGATTGCATCCATATCAGCTGGCTGCCCGGTAAAATCAACCGGAATAATCGCTTTTGTATTTGGCGTAATATGCTTGCGTATTTCTTTCGGATCAATGTTGTACGTCCGATCATCAATATCTGCAAATACAGGTTTTCCCCCGCAATAAAGAACAGCGTTGGCAGTAGCGGCGAATGTAATCGGCGTCGTAATCGCTTCATCCCCCTCGCCAATCTCCGCAGCAAAACAAGCGCCGTGAAGAGCTGCCGTTCCATTTGAAAACGCCACGGCATACTTCGCTCCAACATAATCAGCGACTTTCCGTTCAAACTCTTGAATTTTTGGCCCTTGGGTTAAATAGGGAGACTTTAGCACATCTACGACTGCTTCAATATCGTCATCCGTAATCCATTGTTGTCCATAGGAAAGGAAAGATTCCCTTTTTTTCATTGTTCCACCTTCATTTACAACAATATATCCCAGCTTAATGGTGTTCCTTTTTTTACATCTTTCTTCACCGCTTTTCCAAGAACTACATCATAATATTTGGGCGGCAATCCATGTCCAGGCCGAATGGCGCGAACATTCTCTTTTGTAATGAGATCGCCTGCCTTTAAATCCTCTGCAATATAAAGAGAACGCCGATGTTCAAGGGAAGGCTTTTCGGCATTAGTAGGACCGTAATGGATCATACCTAGGCTGAGCCAAGCCCGTTCTGTTTCTTCGACAAGCATTTTCATTTCATGAGGCTCTAGCGAAAACGCAGCATCCACCCCGCCTTCTACACGGGAAGTGGTGAAATGTTTTTCGATGACTGTTGCTCCAAGCGCTACCGCTGCTACCGCAGTGCCAATCCCCATCGTATGATCAGACAATCCCACTTCAACTCCAAATAATTGTCGCATATGTGGAATCGTCACAATATTCGAGTTTTCTGGTGTCGCAGGATACGTACTTGTACATTTCAATAATATAATTTGATTATTCCCTTGTGAACGAACCGCTTGAACGGCCTCATCTAGCTCTGCAACCGTAGCCATTCCTGTTGAAATAATAACCGGTTTCCCTGTAGCAGCCACTTTTTTAATTAACGGAATATCTATATTTTCAAACGAAGCGATTTTATAAGCCGGCACATTTAATGTTTCTAAAAAATCCACTGCCGTTTCATCAAAGGGAGAGCTGAAAGCAAGCAATCCGTGCTTTTTACAACGTTCAAAGATCGCTTCATGCCATTCCCACGGAGTGTACGCTTCTTTATACAGGTTATATAAAGATTGGCCTTTCCAAAGATTCGTCTCACTTTCGATAAAAAATTCACCTGTATGAATATCTAAAGTCATCGTATCAGGGGTGTATGTTTGCAGTTTAACCGCGTCGACACCTGCTTCCGCTGCAAGATCAACAATTTTTAACGCCCTTTCTAAAGATTGATTATGGTTGCCCGACATTTCGGCGATGATGAATGGTTTGCGATTGATACCAATCCAACGATCTCCTATTCGAATACCGTCACTCAAGATGTGATCCCTCCAAAATAGCTTGAACAACTGGATGAACCATATATTTTACTTTGTTGCCCAACAATTCTAACGCTTTTTCACTCATATATGCAAGTTCATCAGGTGATGATATGGCTCTATTCAATATATCGGCATAATCCATCACTTTTACATCCCTATACCAACCTAAATTCCAAACCGCCCCGTATTCAGCTGTATCTTTCACCGATTGTCTTTGATTCTCAGCAACTATGGTAACAATGGAAGGAAGACCGAGAAAACATCTCTCCCACATCGTCACTCCACCAGCTCCGCAAGATAAATCCGCCTGCGCCATGAGTTCAGCGAGATCATTAATTTGACAATGGTAATTGATGTTCATTTCAAGGCACATTTCCTCGATTTTCGAACGTTTTGGATTAGCTTTACCGACGACAACATCCACTTTCACAGGTGTGAAATGCAAATCCCGCAAAGCCTGCAATACTTTCTCCGTTTCATTCGTTGGATCGCTGCCGCCAAAAAACAAGAGTAGCCGCCGAACTTGTCCGTTGCGAATCGGTGCAGATTGTCTAGCCTCCTCAAATTCTGGCCGCAACAACAAATATTTTGGACCTAAAAACAGACGGCAACTAGACGGCACAAGTCCATGATACCGCTGTTGCGCCTGCCGGTAATAGTTTTGATCCAACAAAATATCACATTCATGAGGACGGTTCGCTAAATCATCAATTACCATCACACGCCTAACATAGGCTTTCACGTTTTCTTCCCAGCGGCGATCAAGCTCATAATGATCAACAATGCACCAATCGATCGGCTGAGGAAATCCTCGCACTACGTCAATCGTCCATTGGGCGTCCATCTCTTGCGACAATGGTCCATCATAAGTTAGACGGAACACAGGAAACCCTCTGCTTTCCACCTCATCACAAAAATCCCCTACTCCCACTCTCATCGCAAAATATACAGCACAACCAGCTTCTTTGAGCATTCTCGCCAATGTCAAACAGCGCATCACATGACCGGTGCCGATCACAAACGACGAATCAACACGAAATAAAATATTCATCGTCCTATTCGCCTCTATTTCTATTTAAGCCATAAAATGTTTGTGATAAATAACAGTCTCAATGATTTTTTTTGCTCTTGCCAACCAAGTATGCTTTTCTATCACCTTTTTCCTCCCATTTTCAGCGATTTTTTGCAACGTTACTTTATCGTCCAAAAATGACTGTATCCTATCATAAGGATATGAAGTAAAAGAATACGAAAGAAGGTCCTCTCCGTCTTTAAATTCACTTTGTAAGAATAGATTGTTGTCTGTCAAACTAACGGCTCCATGTAGCATAGTCGTAAAGATTCTCTCGTGACCACCACGCATTTTACACCACCGGCTTTTGCTGAACATGCGCGTTGATCAGTGCCACATCCGGATGATGAAGCAAAAAACGAACGACCTCGCGTGAACGAACAAATCGGTCTCCTTTGAAATAGTGGGCAATTGCCCTACATAATTGATAATCTTCTTCGGTATCGAGTGTGATGCGCAACTGGGGATGCTGAATCTCCTTCGGCGCTTGAATATATGTACGCTGAAATTCATCGGGAAACTCATACGCATAATAAGTCACGTGCTCGCGATGCCGCGGCTCTTTCCCATGGTGATATATATATTCGAGCGCTGAAAATGACACCATTTCAACGACTAAGCCACGCGGCAAATCTCCTTCTACAATCACAATATCAGCTGGTTCAACCTCCATTGCTTCAATAATTCGGTCCGCAAGTTCATAATCAACAAAAGGGCAATCCGCCGTCACACGAATCACATAATCAGGCTGATAAGGCTTTGCGCATTCATAATAGCGCGCTAGCACATCATCCTCCGATCCGCGGAAGCACCGAACGTGATGCTGTTTGCACCACGATTCAATCACATCATCCTGCGGCAGCACAGAGGTTGCGACAATAACCTCATCTACCTGTTTCACTTGCTGACATCTGGAAACAACATAGTCTAACACCACCGTCTCCCCAAGCGGCATCAATACTTTTCCTGGCAAACGGGACGACCCCATGCGTGCTTGGATGATGATTAAAGTTTTCAAGGTTATCCCTCCCCTTCCCTAATATCGATGATCAGATCGGTTGGATACCTTATTTGTCTCTTTTCGGTCTCTGAACGAACAAAAGGATAATCATCTAAATTTTTTCCTTGCGATTCAAGAAAAAACCAGTAAAAACTATCCAATCCGACTTCTATGCTTAACGTAGAAGCCCCGCCAAAACGACTATTGCACTCTATAATATGAAAATCTCCTTGATTATCCATGATCACTTGCATTACAATATGACCATATAATTTCAAACATTTAGCAACATCTCCGCACATACGTTCTAATTTTTCGTTTTTTATCGTTGTTGTTACTTGCGATTCCCCGTTTACGACATTGTCCCTTGTTCGCGCTACTACTCCTTTAACGTCTCCTGTACGGGTGATGTAAAGATCAACACTGATTTCCATCCCTTGAATAAACGGTTGGAAAATAGGTTCTTCTAATCTCTTAGCGTGCAATACTGCCTCTTCGCTTGATAAATTGATCCCTATGCTTCTCGCTCCAGATCCGTAACGTTCTTTGACGACATAATGATCAAATTCTAATTCTTGAACCGATAAGGACGTCGGAATCGCTGGAAACCCATTTTCAGTTAAAACTTTGTAAAAACGCAGCTTATCAAGACAGGTTTGGACAGCTTCTGGTTCAGAGACCATGACGGAAATCCCATGTTCCTTCAATAATCGACGATAAAAGGAAAAATAAAGAAGCTCACCGTCTCTTGTCGGGATCAAAAAACCAATGTTTTTTTTCTTACAAAACAAAATAAACTCTTCAATTTTCACATCTTCCAAAGAAGGCATTTCCCAAAATTCATGAACAAAATATCGACCGATACAACTCGGATTTATGTCGGCGCCAATTAAAGCCATAGAAGAATTCATTTTTCGCATCGCCTGCTGAATAGCTTGCAACATCGGTATTTTTTTTGAAATACTAGTTACTAATACATTAATACATACCACCCCTTTATTTTTCGCATCTTATGTAATCAATTCGGTTAATGAATAAATCAAATCATCCGCCTCATACT
>NZ_JPYA01000185.1 GCF_000750005.1 Geobacillus icigianus
AACTTGCCAATCATTTTATAATCAAGTATTAATTAAAGCTGGAAAATCGTATCACCGTAATGGGACATTCTTTAGGAGGAGCAATAACTCAGGTGTTGGCGGCGAATAATGATCTGTCTGCGGTTACCTTTAACGCGTCTGGGGTTCTGCATCTCTTAAATCCTTTGCAGATATTAAAAGCTTTAAATGGAGGGTATGATAACTAAATCATTAACCATTCAGATTTCCATCGGTCCACGAGGCGCGCTGGAAATCTTCATCTGAAAGAGCGTGCAAACGTTCCGAAAGAATGTGCAAAATCCGGAACAATCCGCAAAAATTTTGCACATTATTTCCGAATCCGCCTGAAATAATTTGAAAGAGGGATTCTGAAATAATGTGCTAATTTACAGTAACCGGACATGATGGAAAAGATATTATCCTTACAGGACCACATGAGAGAGCCGTAATTCATCGAGAACGATTTATTAGCAAAGTCAAAGAAAAACAAATTACAAAGGTAGATGAAATATGGAACATAACAAACCTTTAAGTTTTTCAGTTCGCCTATTATTAATATCTGCCTTTTTAATGAACACTGGGAGTTTCATGATTGTTCCTTTTTTGGCTGTATATCTCTCAAAGGATTTACATTTTAACGCCTAGCAAGTCGGAACGGTTCTTACTGTAAGTCTAGTGATGAGTCGAGTATTCCCTTTTATAGCTGGCGTGATCGGTGATCGAACCAGTCATATGCTGACATTAATACTAGGCATTGTGTTAAGGGGATGTGGTTATCTAGGTTTTGCCATGTTTAGTGGATTTGGGCTACTGACCATAAGTTCTGCCTTCATAGGGTTAGGTGGAGCTTTATATGACCCTTCAGTTCTTTCCATTTTTTCATCACAACCAGAAGAATTAAGAAAAAGAACATTTACATACTTAAATCAGTTTTTGAATGCAGGAGCGATTTTAGGTCCGTTAATTGGAGGAGTTCTAATTTTGTGGAATCCCTCTTTCCCATTCTGTTTGGCAGGATCTTTATTTATCATAATAGCCTTAATGATTTTTTCATTGCGCAGCAGATACCCGTCAAGTACAAAATCTAAAAATATTCTACAGAACATACAAGAGGTCCTTAAACACAAACAATTTATCCTCTTTACATTAGTGATGGTTCTATTCTGGATGATGTTCTCTCAACTAACCGTTTCTATTCCGATATATGCTTTTGATATTAGTAAAAGTGAGCAATGGGTTAGCTACATATTCACTGTGAATGGAGTAACAGGAATTTTGGCTATGTTCGCATTAAGAAAGAAATTTATGATGCAAGCACCACTCTCTATGATTAGAAAAGGGTTGCTCTTAATGAGCATTGCCTTTTGTCTTTTGCCGGCTGTCCCTTCGATAGTATGGTTAATGGTTTGCATTCTTATATTTACAATCGGAGAGACTTTCATTCTCCCTGCGTCGGATATGACTATAGCAGATTACAGTAACGGAAAATCTCCTGGTTCATACTTTGGCTTCTTTGATTTTTCGTGGGCACTAGGAGGAGCAATAGGAAATTATTTGGGGGTTTGGCTCTCTCACTTTGAACTCAGGTGGGGAGGATGGTTAATTTTTGGAGTTACTGGATTGATATCAGCTATCCTTATAAAACTATTAGAAATACAACATATAAAAACTCAAAATGACCATAGATTAACCTATTAATTTTGGACACAGAGTCTCCTTGATAAGTTAG
>NZ_JPYA01000186.1 GCF_000750005.1 Geobacillus icigianus
CGGCGCGCATGTGCGAGACGAATTTGCGCCCGCCGCAATCGACCGCCCGCGTCAACCGGTTGAAGGCAACGGTAGAGGAGGCGCTTGAGCGGCTTGACAGCGAAGGAGTGAAGGCCGTTCAAGGTCAACTCGCCCCGGAAGCCATTCGCGCGGAAAAAGGGAATTTAGCCCATACGGAGGCGTTTCGCGCCGGCTGGCTGACGATTCAAGATGAAAGCTCGATGCTTGTCGCCCGAGCGCTCGATCCGGCCCCCGGCGAGCGAGTGCTCGACTGCTGCGCGGCGCCGGGCGGGAAAACGACCCATATCGCCGAACGGATGGACGGCCGCGGCGAAGTGGTCGCCGTCGACATTCACGAGCATAAAGTGAAGCTCATTGAGCAGCAGGCGCAACGGCTCGGCCTTGACAATATCACGGCGCTCGCTCTTGACAGCCGTCGGCTCGGCGAGCGGTTCGCTCCCGAGTCGTTTGACCGCATTTTAGTCGATGCGCCGTGCACCGGATTCGGCGTCATCCGCCGCAAGCCGGAAATCAAGTATACGAAAGGGAAAGACGATGTCGCGGCGCTTGTCGACATTCAGCAAGCCATTTTGCGGGCCGCCGCTCCGCTGTTGAAAAAAGGGGGCGCGCTTGTCTACAGCACATGCACGGTCGAGCGCGAGGAAAACGAAGACGCGATCACCCGTTTTTTGGCCGACCATCCGGACTTTTTCCTTGATGCTGGCCTCCTCGAACGGCTGCCCGAACCGGTGCGGCCGCATGGGAAAGGCGGCATGCTTCAGTTGCTGCCGCATCATTTTGATTCTGACGGGTTTTTTATCGCCCGGTTACGAAAGAAGGTGTAAAAAATGGAAATTGTTCATCCAGCTGCCCGCCGGCCCACCGGCGAAGAGCAGTTGCCGCAGCTGCCGTCGATTTATTCACTGACGCTTGACGAACTGAAAGAATGGCTTGTCTCTCACGGCGAAAAGCCGTTTCGTGCCACACAAATTTACGAATGGCTGTACGAAAAGCGCGTCACCGACTTTGCGGAGATGACGAACTTGCCCAAACGGCTGCGCGAACAGCTCGCCGCGTCGTTTTCCATCACCACATTGAAAACGATTGTGAAGCAGACATCAAAAGATGGGACGATCAAATTTTTGTTTGAACTGCATGACGGCTATTCGATCGAGACGGTGCTCATGCGCCATAACTACGGGAATTCCGTGTGCGTGACGACGCAAGTCGGGTGCCGCATCGGCTGTACGTTTTGCGCCTCGACGCTTGGCGGACTGAAACGCCATTTAGAGGCGGGCGAAATCGTCGCCCAAGTCGTGCAAGTGCAAAAGGCGCTCGATGAAACAGGCGAGCGCGTCAGCAGCATCGTCGTGATGGGCATCGGCGAGCCGTTTGACAACTATGACGCGCTGATGACGTTTTTGCGCATTGTCAATCATCCGAAAGGGCTGAACATCGGCGCTCGTCATATTACTGTCTCCACGAGCGGCATCATCCCGAAAATTTACCAATTTGCCGATGAAGGGATGCAAGTGAATTTCGCCGTCTCGCTGCACGCGCCGACGACTGAGCTGCGGACGAAGCTTATGCCGATCAATAAGGCGTATCCGTTGCCGAAGCTGATGGAGGCCATTCGGTATTACATTGAAAAAACCGGCCGGCGCGTGACGTTTGAGTACGGATTGTTCGGTGGGGTGAACGACCAGCTTGAGCATGCGGAGCAGCTGGCCGAGCTGATCAAAGGGCTGAAATGCCATGTGAACTTAATTCCGGTCAACTACGTGCCGGAGCGCAACTATGTGCGCACGCCGCGCAGTCAAATTTTCGCCTTTGAACGGGCGTTGAAAAAACATGGAATTAACGTGACCATTCGTCGCGAACACGGACATGACATCGATGCCGCCTGCGGACAGCTTCGCGCGAAGGAGCGAAAAGAAGAGACGAGGTGAATCGGATGCGAGCCGTTTTCCGAACCGATATCGGGCAAATTCGCGAACATAACGAAGACAGCGGCGGTGTGTTTGTCAATCAAAGCGGCCAATATTTAGCGGTCGTTGCCGACGGGATGGGCGGCCACCGAGCCGGCGATGTGGCCAGCTCGATGGCGGTGGCGTATTTGCAGGCGCAGTGGGAGGAAGCGCCCGGCCTTTCGTCACCGACCGAGGCCGAGCAATGGCTCAAGACGCAGATTGAGGCGGCCAACGCCCAGCTGTTTCGGCATGCGCTTTCGCATCCGGAATGTCAAGGCATGGGGACGACGATCGTCGGCGCGATTTGCGCCGACGCGTTTGTCACGATCGCCCATATCGGCGACAGCCGTTGCTATTTGTTGAATCAAAGCGGAATTCAGCAGCTGACGGATGACCATTCCCTTGTCAACGAGCTTGTCAAAAGCGGGCAAATTTCCAAGGAAGACGCCGAGCATCATCCGCGCAAAAACGTGCTCTTGCGGGCGCTTGGCACTGAGCCGATGGTGAAGCTGGACGTCAAAACGATTTCCATCGATGAGGGGGATTTGCTCCTTTTGTGCTCGGACGGTTTGTCCAACAAAGTGACCGAAGCCGACCTACTCCATACGTTGACAAGCGGCCGCACGCTCGAGGAAAAAGCGGAGGCGCTCATCCACCTAGCCAATGAGCGGGGCGGGGAAGACAACATTTCGCTGGCGGTCATCGATTTTTCAGCGGAACGTGAAGGCGGGTGATCATGGTGCTCATTGGAAAACGACTGAATGACCGCTATAAAATTATCAGCCTCATCGGCGGCGGCGGAATGGCTAACGTGTATTTAGCGCGCGACATCATTTTGGAGCGCGATGTCGCCGTCAAAGTGCTCCGGCTTGATTTTGCCAACGATGACCGGTTTATCAAGCGGTTTCGCCGCGAAGCGCAGGCGGCGACGAGCTTGAACCATGAGCATATCGTCTCCATTTATGACGTCGGCGAAGAAGAAGGCGTCTATTATATCGTCATGGAATATGTGCAGGGCTCGACGCTCAAGCAATACATTCAGCAGCACGCTCCGCTTCCGGTCGAACAGGCGCTTAGCATCATGGATCAGCTGACCTCGGCGATCGCCCACGCGCATGAGAACGGCATCATTCACCGCGATATTAAGCCGCAAAACATTTTGCTTGACGAGCACGGCCGTGTGAAAGTGACGGACTTTGGCATCGCTGTGGCCATGAGCGGAACAACGATTACACAGACGAACTCCGTGCTCGGTTCGGTCCATTATTTGTCGCCGGAGCAGGCGCGCGGCGGCATCGCCACGGAAAAGTCGGACATTTATTCGCTCGGGGTCGTCATGTTTGAGCTTCTCACCGGACGGCTCCCGTTTTCCGGCGAATCGGCCGTGTCCATCGTGCTGAAGCACTTGCAGGCAGAAACGCCGTCGCCGCGGGCGTGGAATCCGGAGATTCCCCAAAGCGTCGAGAATATCGTTTTAAAAGCGATGGCCAAAGATCCGTTTTATCGCTATCCATCGGCGCGGGAAATGAATGAAGATATCCGAACGGCGCTCGACCCAAGCCGGCGCAATGAGGCGAAATTTACGATTCCCGACGACGGCGAGGAAGCGACCAAAGCCGTTCCGATTATTAAGGATAAAGAGAGCGCCGCGTCCGCGCAGGAGACGTTTGCTGCTGAGAAAACCGCGCCGGAATCGGCCCAACAAGACGAGCAGCCAAAGCCGAACAGAAAACGGAAGTGGAAGTGGGCCGCTTGGCTGGCGGCGATTCTTTTGTTGCTTGGCGCCGCTGCTGTGAGCGCGCTCACGTGGATTCCAGACCTCGTTTTTCCAAAAGAAGTGACGATGCCGAACGTCGTCAACAAAGATTATGATGAAGCGGTTGAGCGGCTGTCGGCGCTCGGCCTCGAGATCAAAGATACGATTGATGTCGAAAGCGACACGATCGAAGAAGGGAAAGTGGTGCGCACGAGCCCGGAGGCCGGTATGACCGTCAAACAAGGGGCGGGTGTCACCATTTATAAAAGCTCCGGAAAAAAGAAAATCGAATTTCCGAGTTTTATTGGGGATGACATCGCTGCGGCCGAGGCCGAGCTGCGCGCCGAAGGGTTCTCTCGCATCACGCGCAACGGCCGCTACAGCGACAAGCCGGAAGGAACGATTTTGGATCAATACCCGTACGCCGGGGACAAAGTCGTACCGGATGAAACCGAAGTGATGTTTACCGTCAGCCTCGGACCGGAAAAAGTGGCGCTCAAAGATTTGACCGGCTATACGGAAAAGAGTGTGCGCGATTACGGCCAAGACCAAGGGCTGCGCATCGAAATCAAGTATGAGCATTCCGATGAGGTGCCCGAGGGGCTCGTTATATCGCAAACCCCAGCGGCGGGAGAGCGGTTGGAAAAAGGCGACACCGTCACGGTCGTCATTTCCCGCGGCCCGGAACCAAAACCGACGAAAACGGTGATCAAAGAGCTTACCATCCCGTACGAACCGACAGCAGAAGGGCAAACGGTGGAAGCGCAACTCTACATTCAAGATGCCAACCATAATATGACAACGCCATACAAAACGTACCGATTGACCAAACCGGTGACGGAGACGGTGGAGTTTCACATTCCTTATGGCGAGGCGGCTTACTATCGCGTGATTGTCAATCAGGTGGTGAAGGAGGAAGGATCGATTCCTTATCCAGAAGGCGATGAGAAAAAGAGGTGAGGCTATGGCGGAAGGACAAATCATGAAAGCATTAAGCGGATTTTACTACGTTTTGTCTGAAGGCCGCGTCTTTCAATGTCGGGGGCGCGGCGTGTTTCGCAAACAAAAGGTGACGCCGCTTGTCGGCGACCGCGTCATCTTTCAGGCAACGAGTGAAACGGAAGGCTATATTTTGGAGATTGCCGAGCGGCAAAATGAGCTTGTGCGGCCGCCGATCGCCAACGTCGAGCAAGCGATTTTGGTCTTTTCTGCTGTTCAACCGGATTTCAGCGCGAAGCTGCTCGACCGCTTTCTCGTCCTCGTTGAATCAAAGAACATTACGCCGATCATTGTCATTAGCAAAACGGACTTGCTCGATGGCGAGACGAAAGAGACGATCGCCCGTTACGTGCGCGACTATCGCTGCATTGGCTATGAGGTGATCGAAACGTCGGCGGTGACCAAGGGCGGTCTCGATGAACTGGCGGCGCGCCTTCGCGGCCGCGTCTCGGTCGTCGCCGGGCAGTCTGGCGTCGGCAAGTCATCGCTGCTGAACGCGCTTCGTCCGGATTTGCGTTTAAAAACCGGCGATATCTCGTCCCATTTGGGGCGCGGACGGCATACGACCCGCCATGTCGAGCTGCTTGAGGTGGCCGGCGGGCTTGTCGCTGACACGCCAGGGTTTAGCGCCTTGGAATTTGATCATCTGACGCTCGATGAGTTGCCGCACTATTTTCCGGAATTTCGGGTGTACGGTGCGGACTGCAAGTTCCGCGGCTGCCTCCATGTCGCCGAGCCGAAGTGCGCGGTGCGCGAGGCGGCGGCAGCCGGCGACATCGCCCCGTACCGCTATGACCATTATTTAAGTTTTATTTCAGAAATGAAAGAACGAAAGCCGAGGTATTGAACGATGATCCGAATTGCCCCATCGATTTTGTCGGCCGATTTTGCCCGCTTGGCGGAAGAAATCCGCTCCGTGGAGGAAGGCGGGGCCGACTGGATTCATGTTGACGTGATGGACGGACACTTTGTGCCGAACTTGACGATCGGTCCGCCGGTTGTGGCCGCCATTCGCCCCGTGACGAAGCTTCCGCTCGATGTCCATTTGATGATTGCCGAACCGGATCGCTATATTCCGGCGTTCGCCGACGCCGGCGCCGATCTCATTTCCGTCCATGTGGAGGCATGCCCGCATTTGCATCGGACGATTCAATTGATCAAAGAGCAAGGGGTCAAAGCCGGAGTGGTGATCAATCCGCATACGCCGGTCGAAATGATCCGCCATGTGATCGCTGAGGTCGACCTCGTCTTGTTGATGACCGTCAATCCGGGCTTTGGCGGACAGGCGTTTCTTCCAACGGTCGTGTCGAAAATTCGCGATGTTGCGCGCATGGCTCGGGAACAAAACAAGGCAGTGGATATCGAAGTGGACGGCGGCATTCGCGCGGAAACAGCGCCGCTTTGCGTTGAGGCGGGAGCCAATGTGCTCGTCGCCGGGTCGGCCATCTTCAACGCTTCCGATCGGGCGGCCGCCATTGGCGCGATTCGCGCCGCCTGTGCAAAATGAAACATGGCGCCGTGAAGCGACGTGTTCTTTTCCATCACCGTTGGTCCGATCGTTTTGATTTGGCGACCATCACCGTTTTTCCCGGCCCTCTTGGCGATGGCTGGCCAAGGGGCTAGGGATTGACTCGCGCAGCCGCTTCTCGGAATCGTTTCGCAAATAGAAAATTTGTTGCATCAGTCTCTATGCTCGCGCCTTCAATCGGTGATCAAGGCCAACAGCCGCTTTTCACCAGCCTTCAACAATTCGTTTTCCATGACGGTCGATCCGATTTTGTTCGCCATTAGCGTTTTTCACCAACCTTCAAGAATTCGTTTGGCTCAGGGAGGGGAGAATGATGCCGATTCATATTGTCGGCGGCGGCCCGCGCGAACTTCTTCCCGATTTGCGCGCTTATGATGGCAAGGAGGTGCAATGGGTCAGCGTCGACCGTGGCGCAGAAACGCTGCTCGAGCACGGATTGCGAATGGTGCGCGCGTTTGGCGATTTTGATTCGCTGTCGTCCGAAGCGCTCGTGCGGTTGCGCGAGATGCTGCCGGAACTGGACATTTGGCCGGCGGAGAAAGACAAAACCGATATGGAGATCGCCCTCGATTGGGCGGTCGAGCAAACCGCCGGGCCCATTCGGCTGTTCGGGGCGACCGGCGGGCGGCTTGATCATTTGTTCGGCAATGTCGAGCTGCTCGTCAAATACGCTGGCCGGCCGATTGAGCTAATCGACCGGCAAAACGTCATCACCGTTCACCGTCCCGGTGCGCATACCGTGCTGAAGGACGAGCGGCATCGTTACGTCTCGTACATCCCGGTTTCCGAGACGGTGGCCGGCCTTACGCTCGCCGGATTTAAATATCCGTTAACCAACAGTCATATTTCCCGCGGTTCGACATTATGCATTAGTAATGAACTTATCCAATCTTCCGGTACTTTTTCATTTTCTGAAGGCATATTAATGATGATAAGGAGCAGCGATTTTTCCGGCTGCCTGTAGTTGCGATTGGGTGGGCAGAGAATATACTGGATAAGGGAATGGCGGGAAGTTCGTGATGATTTGTGAGGAGGGAATCGGGATGAAGTTTTATACGATCAAGCTGCCAAAGTTTTTGGGCGGAATTGTGCGGGCGGTGTTGAACGCGTTTAAAAAAGGATAAGAAAAAAGCACCATTTTTTGGTGCTTTTTTTGTTGGAGTTAAACGCGTTTCACTTTTCCGGATTTCAAGGCGCGCGCCGAAACCCAAACGCGTTTCGGTTTGCCGTCAACGAGAATGCGCACTTTTTGCAGGTTGGCTTTCCACGTGCGGCGGCTGGCGTTCATGGCGTGCGAACGCGTGTTGCCGAACGACTTTTTCTTGCCGGTGACAAAGCATTTCGCCATTGGTTGTTCCCTCCTTGCTTTTGCATCGCTCTAAAGACACTTTTATAATGTACCACACAATGGCTGACATTGCAATAGACGAGGCCGTACTCTTTCAAGAAAATGTCCTTGACATGACATTTCGTTTTCGGCTAAATAATACTAGTGGGCGGCCGGGAAGCGCTTTGAAAACAGAGGGCGTTATAGTACAATAAAGGTAGCTGTGCGAGATACGCAAAGGGGGAACGAGCATGTCGATCGAATGGCAAACGAAATACGGGCGCATCGAAGTCGCCAATGAAGTGGTGGCGATGATCGCGGGGGGGGCAGCCGTCGATTGCTATGGCATTGTAGGAATGGCGTCGAAACATCAAATCCGCGATGGGCTTTCGGACATATTGCGCCGCGAAAACTTCGCCAAAGGCGTCATCGTTCGCGAAGAAAACGGCGAAGTGCATATCGATATGCACATCATCGTCAGCTACGGAACGAAAATTTCTGAAGTCGCCCACAACGTGCAATCGAAAGTCAAGTACACGCTTGATCAAACGCTTGGCTTGGCCGTTCAGTCGATCAATATTTATGTTCAAGGGGTTCGAGTGGCGAATCCATAGTTATCAGTAATAAGGAGGAATTAGCCGGTGACATTGAAGACGCTTGACGGAAGACGGTTTGCCGATATGGTAGAGCAAGGAGCCGCCCATTTGGCGAACAACGCCAAAGCGGTCGATGCGCTGAACGTCTTTCCGGTTCCAGATGGCGATACAGGAACAAACATGAACTTGTCGATGACGTCCGGAGCGAAGGAAGTAAAGGCGAACGTCTCCAACCATATCGGCAACGTCGCCGCAGCGCTGGCAAAAGGGCTATTGATGGGGGCGCGCGGCAATTCCGGCGTCATTTTGTCGCAGCTGTTCCGCGGGTTTGCCAAGGCGGTTGAAGGCAAGCAGCAAGTGAACAGCTTCGAATTTGCCGCCGCTTTGCAAGCCGGAGTGGACACGGCCTACAAGGCGGTGATGAAGCCGGTTGAGGGGACGATCCTCACCGTTGCCAAAGAAGCCGCCCGCAAAGCGGTCGATGTGGCGAAAAAAGAGCGCGACGTCGCCGCGGTGATGGAAGCGGCGCTCGCCGAGGCGAAAGCGGCGTTGAAACGCACGCCGGAGCTGCTGCCGATTTTGAAGGAAGTCGGCGTCGTCGACAGCGGCGGCCAAGGGCTGGTGTACATTTATGAAGGGTTTCTCGCCGCCTTGAAGGGGGAAACCATCCGGGCGGCGCGCGCCGAAGCGTCGATGGACGATTTGGTGAAAATCGCGCATCATCAAAGCGCACAAAGCCATATTCACACTGATGAGATCGAGTTCGGCTATTGCACGGAATTCATGATTCGGCTAGAACAGGACAAGCTGGCGCGGCAGCCGTTCTCGGAAGAAACGTTTCGCCGCGAGCTGAGCCGGTTTGGCGACTCGCTGCTCGTTGTCGCTGACGATGAGCTTGTCAAAGTGCACATCCATTCGGAGACGCCAGGCGAGGTGTTAACGTACGGTCAGCGCTACGGGAGCTTGATTCGCATTAAGATTGAAAACATGCGCGAGCAGCACGCCGACATCGTCGGCCGGGAGGCGAAAGCGCTCTCCGGCCCAGCAAAGGAGGCGAAGCCGTATGGCATCGTGGCCGTGGCGATGGGAGAAGGAGTGGCCGAGCTGTTTCAGAGCATCGGCGCACATGAAGTGATTGAAGGCGGCCAGACGATGAATCCGAGCACGGAAGAAATCGCCGAAGCCATCCGGCGCGCGAACGCCGAAACGGTGTTTGTGCTGCCGAACAACAAAAACATCGTGATGGCGGCAAGACAGGCCGCTGAGCTGTCTGAGCACCGGGTGATCGTCATCCCGGCGAAAACCGTTCCCCAAGGAATAGCGGCGCTGCTCGCGTTTCATCCCGAACAATCAGCCGAGCAAAACGAGCGGGCGATGACCGCTGCGCTCGCGAAGGTGAAAACCGGGCAAGTCACGTTTTCCGTCCGCGATACGACGATAGACGGCATACAGATTAAAAAAGGCGACTACATGGGGCTGTGGGATGACCGCATCATCGCCGCCGACAAAGACAAATTGGCCGTGACCGAGCGCCTCTTAGACGCGCTCATCGATGAGGAAAGCGAAATCGTCACGATTTTGTACGGCGAAGATGCGACCGAAGTGGAAGTGGAGACCGTCATCGCTTATTTGGAAAACGAACACGATGGGGTTGAGGTGGAAGTGCATAACGGAAAGCAGCCGCTGTATCCGTTTATCATTTCCGTTGAATAATATGTTAGAATGATAGAAGGGAGCTTTTTTCCCTTCTATTTTTTCGGTTTCATGGGGGAATGGCAGAGATGAAATATAAAAGCGTCTTTGACATCATTGGCCCGGTGATGGTCGGGCCGTCGAGTTCACATACGGCCGGCGCGGTGCGCATCGGCTTGGTCGCTTATAAGCTATTCGGCCGCAAACCGTCTTGGGCGCGCGTTTCGTTTTACGGATCGTTTGCCGAAACGTACCGCGGGCATGGCACTGATGTTGCCATTGTCGCCGGCTTGCTCGGGTTTGACACGTTCGATGAACGGCTGCCGGCGGCGCTGGACATCGCGCGCGCCGAGGGCTTGGACGTCTCGTTTTCGGCCGAAGAGGCGATTCCGCACCATCCGAATACGGCGCGCCTCTGTATCGGCGATGACCGCGGAGAGCTTGAATTGGTCGGCATTTCGATTGGCGGCGGAAAAATCGAGATCGTCGAGCTGAACGGGTTTGCCTTGAAACTATCCGGCCATCATCCGGCGCTTTTGATTATGCACAATGACCGGTATGGGACGATCGGCGCAGTCGCTTCCGTGCTCGCGAAGCATGCCATTAACATCGGGCATATGGAAGTGTCGCGCAAAGAAAAAGGAAAGGAAGCGCTCATGGCCATCGAAGTCGATCAGCCGCTGACCGATGATCTCATTCAAGAGCTGGAGCAGCTGCCGAACATTTTGCAGGTGGCAAAGCTGGCCGATTGAAGCGCACTCCATTTCACGCTGATGCTTGAAGCTCGCTTGGGGCGAACATCGGCAACGAATGAAAACGAAACCGATTTCATATCGACAGGGAAGCCAAACGGCAACAGAGATTAGCTGCGAAAGGGCAGGTGGGAATCCATGTTTCGCAATGTCGCTGAATTGGTGGCGCTGGCGGAAAATGAGCAGACGAAAATCGCTGAGGTAATGATCCGCCACGAAATCGAGGTGAGCGGGCGGAGCCGGGAAGACGTGATCGCGCAAATGGACCATCATTTGTCCGTTATGGAGCGCGCCGTGGAAAGAGGTTTGCAGGGGGTGTCGTCCCGCTCCGGATTGACTGGTTTTGATGCGGTGCGAATGCAACGCTATATTGAAGCCGGGCGGTTTTTGTCTGGAGAAACGATTTTGGACGCCGTCAGCAAAGCCATGGCAACGAACGAAGTGAACGCGGCGATGGGCGTCATTTGCGCCACGCCGACGGCGGGAGCGGCCGGCGTCGTCCCGGGAACGCTGTTTGCTGTGAAAGAAAAACTGCGGCCGACGCGCAAAGAAATGATCGAGTTTCTGTTTACGGCCGGAGCGTTCGGCTATGTTGTCGCCAATAACGCTTCGATTTCCGGCGCGGCGGGCGGCTGTCAGGCGGAGGTGGGCTCAGCGGCGGGCATGGCCGCTGCAGCGCTCGTTGAGCTGGCTGGTGGAACGCCGAGCCAAGCGGCGGAAGCGATGGCGATCGCGCTGAAAAACATGCTCGGCTTGGTTTGCGATCCGGTCGCCGGCCTTGTCGAGGTGCCGTGTGTAAAGCGGAACGCGATGGGGGCGGCGAATGCCATGATCGCCGCCGATATGGCGCTAGCCGGCATCAAAAGCCGCATTCCGTGCGATGAAGTGATCGAAGCGATGTATCGGATTGGCGCGGCCATGCCGGTGGCGCTCAAAGAGACAGCGCAAGGGGGGTTGGCCGCCACGCCGACCGGCCGTGCGATCGCGGCCCGTATTTTCGGCGCTTCCGCGGCGACAAAGTGAGCGAAGCAATGCAACAGCCGGTGACGGCGGTCAAAGGCATTGGCGAGGAAACGGCAGCGGCGCTCGCCGACATCGGCATTCGCACCGTCGGCGAGCTGCTCGCTTATGCCCCGTATCGATATGACGATTACGAGCAAAAAGATTTGGCCGCCGTCCGGCACGAGGAAAAGGTGACGGTAGAAGGAAAAGTGCATAGCGCGCCTGTGTTGACGTATTACGGGAAGAAGAAATCGCGCCTTTCCTTTCGGCTGCTGGCCGACCGCTATTTGATCACCGTCGTTTGCTTCAACCGCCCGTATTTGAAGGAAAAAATCACCCTCAACGAAACGGTGACCGTGATCGGAAAATGGGATCGGCACCGGCAGACGATCAATGCGTACGAACTCCGGTTCGGACCGGCGCCCGAGACGACGGGCATCGAGCCGGTTTATTCCGTGCGCAGTCCGCTGACGGTTAAAATGATGCGCCGGCTGATGAAAGCGGCGTTTGACCAATTCGGTTCGCACATTCCTGAACTGCTGCCGCCCGCGCTGCGCCGCGCCTACCGTCTCGTTGACAAGCAGGAAGCTCTTCGCGCCCTTCATTTTCCCCGTTCGCGCGAAGAGCTGCACCAGGCGCGGCGGCGGCTTGCCTACGAGGAGTTTTTGCTGTACCAGTTGAAAATGCAGGCGCTAAGGAAAATCATGCGCGACGAACGGCGCGGCGTCGCCCATTCGTATTCGGAAGAACAGCTCGCCTCGTTTCTTGCCGGATTGCCGTTTTCCCTTACGAACGCCCAGCGGCGGGTCATCGATGAAATTTTGGTCGATATGCGGGCGCCGCGGCAAATGAATCGGCTTTTGCAGGGCGATGTCGGGTCAGGCAAGACGGTCGTCGCCGCCGTTGCCTTGTATGCGGCTGCCTTATCGCGGTTTCAAGGAGCGCTGATGGTGCCGACGGAAATTTTGGCCGAACAGCATGCCCGTTCGCTCGCGGAGCTGTTTGCCGGCACCGATGTCACCTTGGCGCTGTTGACCAGCTCTGTGAAAGGAAAACGGCGCAAGGAAGTGCTAGCTGAACTCGAGGAAGGGACGATTGACATTGTCGTGGGCACGCACGCCTTAATCCAAGAAGGGGTGCAGTTTCACCGCCTCGGCCTTGTCATTACCGATGAGCAGCACCGTTTTGGTGTCGAACAGCGCCGCATTTTGCGCGAAAAAGGACATGCGCCGGACGTATTGATGATGACGGCAACGCCGATCCCGCGCACGCTCGCGATGACAGTATTTGGCGATATGGACGTATCGGTGCTGGACGAAATGCCGGCCGGGCGCAAAAAAGTCGAGACGTATTGGGTGAAGCATCATCAGTTCGCGCGCGTGCTCGATTTTATCGAAAAAGAATTGCGCCGCGGCCATCAGGCGTATGTCATTTGCCCGCTCATCGAAGAATCAGAAAAACTCGATGTGCAAAACGCCATCGACGTTCACAGCCAGCTCGTCCATTACTATCGCGGAAAATACGAAGTCGGGCTCATGCACGGCCGGCTGTCTCCGGAAGAAAAAGAGGCGGTCATGCGCGCGTTCAGCGAAAACCGCATTCATGTGCTCGTTTCCACGACGGTGGTGGAAGTCGGAGTCAATGTGCCAAACGCGACGGTGATGGTCATTTATGACGCCGAACGGTTCGGATTGGCCCAGCTTCACCAGCTGCGCGGCCGGGTCGGCCGCGGCGACGCGCAGTCGTACTGCATTTTAATCGCCGATCCGAAGTCCGAAATCGGCAAAGAACGGATGCGGATCATGACGGAAACGACGGACGGGTTTGTGCTCGCGGAAAAAGATTTGGAGCTGCGCGGGCCGGGCGATGTGTTCGGCACGAAGCAAAGCGGTCTGCCGGAATTCCGCTATGGCGACCCGGTGCACGATTATCGCATTTTCGAAGTCGCTCACCGCGATGCCGCCAAACTGATCGCCTCGCCGGCGTTTTGGCGCGGCGAGGCGTATGCGGGGTTGCGAGCGGAATTGGAGGCGTCCGGCGCGCTCGGCGGGGAAAAATGGGACTGAGGCGACGGAGCGGGAGCTGCCGGTGTCGTCGCGGTCCACTTTTTTTGCTTGCATTCCGGTTGTTGATATTATATATTACTTTTAGTACCTAGTCATAAATCCGGGCGGTGTAACGAGCGATGAGAAAAAGCAAACGCGAACGGCAACGGCTGCTGCAGGAGACGATCCGCGAAAATCCGTTTGTGACCGATGAGGAGCTGGCGGAGAAGTTTTCTGTCAGCGTGCAGACGATCCGCCTTGACCGGCTTGAGCTCTCGATTCCCGAGCTGCGCGAGCGGATTAAACACGTCGCCCGCCAGTCGTTCGCTGATAAAGTGCGGGCGCTGCCGCTTGAGGAAGTGATCGGCGACATCATTGACATCGAACCGGATGCGAGCGCGATTTCCATTTTTGATGTCAAAGAGGAGCACGTGTTTCGGCGCACCCGCATCGCCCGCGGCCACCATTTGTTCGCTCAAGCGAATTCGCTCGCGGTTGCCGTCATCCACGATGAATTGGCGCTGACGGCAAAAGCGACGATCCGCTTTGTGCGGCAAGTGAAAGAAGGCGAGCGGGTCGTAGCGAAGGCGAAAGTGACCGGAAAAACGGAAAGCGGGCGCACGGTCGTTGACGTAAACAGCTATGTCGGCCAAGAGCTCGTGTTTTCCGGAACGTTCGAAATGTATCGTTCAAACATGGAAAAAAAGGATGGCGACAGCAATGAACATCGCGATTGATGCTATGGGGGGAGATCACGCCCCGCATGAAATCGTGCTTGGCGCGGCAAGGGCCGCCGCGCACTTTCCCGACATTCGCATCACGTTGATCGGCGATGAAGCGAAAATTCGCCCGCATTTGCCGAGCGAGGAGCGCATCGCGGTCATTCACACCGATGAAGTGATCGAGGCGGCCGATGAGCCGGTGCGGGCGGTGCGGCGCAAAAAACGTTCGTCGCTTGTGCGCATGGCCGAGGAAGTGAAAGAAGGGCGCGCGGACGCCGGCATTTCCGCCGGCAACACCGGGGCGCTCATGGCCGCCGGGTTGTTTGTCGTTGGGCGAGCGGCCGGCATCGACCGACCGGCGCTCGCGCCGACGCTGCCGACGGTGGACGGAAAAGGGTTTGTCTTTTTAGATGTCGGCGCCAACGTGGACGCCCGCCCGGAACATTTGCAGCAATATGCGCTGATGGGGCATGTGTACGCCAAGCAAGTGCGGGGGATCGCGAACCCGCGCATCGGTTTGCTCAATGTCGGCACCGAAGACCAAAAAGGGAATGAAACGATGAAGCGGGCGTTTGCTTTGCTGAAAGAAACCGATCTTCACTTTATCGGCAACGTCGAAGCGCGCGATTTGCTGCAAGGGGCGGCTGATGTCGTTGTCGCTGACGGTTTTTCCGGCAATGTCGCTTTAAAAACGATCGAAGGAACAGCGATGGCGCTGTTTTCCTTGCTCAAGCAGGCGCTGACAAGCAGCGTGGCGGCCAAGCTCGCCGCTGCCGCCCTCAAACCGAAGCTTGCTGGGCTGAAAAAGATGATGGACTACTCCGAATACGGCGGGGCAGCGCTGTTTGGCCTGAACGCCCCTCTCATTAAAGCGCACGGTTCGTCCGATGCGAACGCTATTTTCCACGCG
The DNA here is from genome assembly GCF_000750005.1 of Geobacillus icigianus. Lineage (GTDB taxonomy): Bacteria > Bacillota > Bacilli > Bacillales > Anoxybacillaceae > Geobacillus > Geobacillus icigianus. Next base: position 15,300 of record NZ_JPYA01000186.1, read on the forward strand.
GTCCGCCAAGCGCGTGACATGGTGGCCCATGATGTGATCGGCACCATCAAAGCGGAGCTGGAGCGGGCTGCATTGATCAAGGAGGGATAACGATGGGGAAGATCGCCTTTTTGTTTCCTGGACAAGGGTCACAGGTCGTCGGCATGGCCAAAGATGCCGCCGACCATGACGCCCGCGCCCGCGCGGTCATTGAAGCGGCCGACGAGCGGCTCGGGTTTCCGCTTTCCGCGCTCATGTTCAACGGGCCGCAAGAGGAGTTGACGCTCACGTACAACGCCCAGCCGGCGCTTTTGACCGCGAGCATCGCCTTGCTCGAACTCGTCAAAGCGGCCGGGCTGAGCGCCGATTATGTCGCCGGACATAGCTTGGGCGAATATACGGCGCTCGTTGCCGCCGCGGCGATGTCATTCGCCGATGCGGTCTATGCCGTTCGCCGCCGCGGCGAATTGATGAATGAGGCGGTGCCGGCCGGCGAAGGGACGATGGCGGCCGTTTTGGGAATGGATGCCGCGGCGCTCGAGGCGGTGACGAGCGAAATCACCGCCCAAGGCGATCCGGTCGCGCCGGCGAACTTCAATTGCCCGGGGCAAATCGTCATCTCCGGTTCGAAAGCCGGGGTGGAAAAAGCGGGGCAGCTGGCAAAAGAGCGCGGCGCCAAGCGCGTCATTCCGCTTGAGGTGAGCGGGCCGTTCCATTCTGTGCTCATGAAGCCGGCGGCCGAACAGCTGAACGCCGTCTTGGCGGGCTTAACCATTCGCGACGCTGCCATTCCGGTCATTGCCAACGTGACGGCCGAGCCGGTGACGAAGAAAGAAGACATCGCCGATCTGCTCGTGCGCCAACTCTATTCACCGGTGCGCTGGGAGCAGTCGGTGCGCACGCTGTTGGCGCTTGGGGTCGACACGTTTGTGGAAATCGGCCCAGGGAACGTGTTGTCCGGCCTCGTGAAAAAAATCGACCGCAACGTCCGCGTTTATGCGGTGAACGATCTCGCTTCCCTAGAAGCGGCTGTTGCGGCGCTGAAAGGAGAATAACGATGCTCGAAGGAAAAATCGCCCTCGTCACCGGAGCGTCGCGCGGCATCGGTCGAGCTGTCGCGCTGGAGCTCGCCCGCCAAGGGGCGAACGTCATCGTCAACTATGCCGGCAGTGAAGCAAAGGCGAACGAAGTGGTCGAAACGATTCGCTCACTTGGCCGCGAGGCGTTCGCCGTGCAGGCGGACGTCGCTTCGGCCGCCGATGTGGAACGCATGGTCAAAGCGGCGCTCGACTCATTCGGCCGCCTCGACATTTTGGTGAACAACGCCGGCATTACGCGCGACAACTTATTGATGCGGATGAAGGAAGAAGAATGGGATGCCGTGATTAACACGAACTTAAAAGGGGTATTTCTTTGTACGAAGGCGGTCGCGCGGCCGATGATGAAGCAGCGCTACGGACGGATCGTCAACATCGCGTCGGTCGTCGGCGTGATCGGCAACCCGGGGCAGGCGAATTACGTTGCCGCCAAAGCCGGCGTCATCGGGCTGACGAAGACGGCGGCGCGCGAACTCGCCAGCCGCCACATTACGGTCAACGCCGTTGCGCCGGGGTTCATCACGACCGATATGACGGAAGCGCTCAGCGCGGAGCAAAAAGAAACCATGCGAAACCAAATTCCGCTCGCCCGCTTTGGCGAGCCGGATGACGTCGCCCGCGTTGTCGCGTTTCTCGCCTCGGATGCGGCCGGCTATATGACCGGCCAGACGCTTCACGTCGATGGCGGCATGGTCATGCCGTAATCGGCACGGACCGGAAAACGCCGGTGGAAAACGCGGGCCGTCCGCTCGGGAACGAACGGCCGCAGCGGGCCCGCGTTCGGGCATGGATGGGGGAAGGTGCGCTTGGCTGCCGCATTCCGCCATCAGCCCTCTAGTATTTTTACGGCCAATCGACTATAATCATGAAGGGAGGTGAAGGCGAATGGCAGACGTACTCGAACGGGTAACGAAAATTATTGTCGACCGCTTGGGCGTGGACGAATCGCAAGTGACGCTTGAGGCATCGTTCAAAGATGACTTGGGCGCCGACTCGCTGGATATCGTCGAATTGGTCATGGAGCTAGAAGACGAGTTCAACATGGAAATTTCCGATGAGGAAGCGGAAAAAATCGTCACAGTCGGAGATGCTGTGAACTACATAAAAAGCCGTTTGTAATGCTGCTTTTTGCAAAGTCCCGTTGCTCCGAACGGGGCTTTCTCTGCTTTTTCGGGAACATCGGGCGGGCGGCCCGCTCGCGTAGCAGGCCGGTGAACGGATATAATAAAAGGGAGATACGGCCAGTTTTGGTTGGAACGAAGTCGGAGGGCAGTTGTATGTCAAAACAAAAAGAGCGCATCCATGAAAAAAGGCGGGCGAAGTTTCAAGAGCTGCAACAAAAAATCGGCATCACGTTTCAAAACGAAAAACTGCTGATTCAAGCGTTCACCCATTCATCGTATGTGAATGAGCATCGGCGGCGGTTCCATGAGGATAACGAACGGCTCGAGTTTTTGGGCGATGCGGTGCTCGAATTGACCGTTTCGCAATATTTGTTTCAAAAGTTTCCCCATATGAGTGAAGGACAGCTAACGAAACTGAGGGCCGCCGTTGTGTGCGAGCCGTCGTTAGTCAAATTCGCCAATGCTTTGTCGTTCGGCGAGCTCGTTTTGCTTGGCAAAGGTGAAGAGCTGACCGGCGGGCGGACGCGTCCGGCGCTGCTCGCTGACGTGTTTGAGGCGTTTATCGGCGCTCTGTATTTGGACCAAGGAATGGACGCCGTCATTCGCTTTTTGGAACAAACGATGTTCCCGAAAATCGATGAAGGTGCTTTTTCTCATGTGATGGATTTTAAAAGCCAGCTGCAAGAACTCGTGCAGCGCGATGGCAGCGGAACGCTTGAATACGCCATTTTGGAAGAAAAGGGGCCGGCTCACAATCGAGAGTTTGTCGCTAGGGTCGCGTTAAACGGCCAAGAGCTCGGGGTTGGCGTCGGCCGCTCGAAAAAAGAAGCCGAGCAGCATGCGGCGCAAATGGCGCTTGAGGCGCTGCGGGCCGCCGACAGGCAGTGAAAGGCTGGCGATGTTCCGTCAGTCTTTTTTTCAGCCGGCGTTTTTTCTTTTGCGATATGGTATATTGATAACGAGGATGAAAGAATCGAACATCCCGGTTCGCCACTGTGAACGTGGCGGACGATATGATAAGCGGAAAGATGGTGAGGCATCAGACCATGTTCCTCAAACGATTGGATGTAATCGGCTTTAAATCGTTCGCCGACCGCGTATCGATCGAATTCGTCCCCGGCGTGACGGCGGTCGTCGGTCCGAACGGGAGCGGCAAAAGCAACATTACCGATGCCATTCGTTGGGTGCTCGGCGAACAGTCGGCGAAATCGCTGCGCGGCGCCAAGATGGAGGACGTCATTTTTGCCGGCAGCGAATCGCGCAAGCCGCTGAACGTCGCTGAAGTCACGATCACCCTTGACAATGAAGACGGCTTTTTGCCGCTCGAGTATCAGGAAGTGAGTGTGACCCGGCGCGTCTATCGCTCCGGGGAAAGCGAGTTTTTCATCAATCGCCAACCGTGCCGGTTGAAGGATATCGTCGATTTGTTTCTCGATTCGGGGCTCGGCAAGGAGGCGTTTTCGATCATCGGCCAAGGCCGGGTCGAAGAAATTTTAAGCAGCAAGCCGGAGGAACGGCGCACGATTTTTGAAGAAGCAGCCGGGGTGTTGAAATATAAATGGCGTAAAAAAAAGGCCGAAACGAAGCTGGCGGAAACGCAAGACAATTTGCATCGCGTCAACGACATTTTGCATGAGCTGACGCAACAGCTTGAACCGCTTCGCATGCAAGCTTCGGTCGCCAAAGAATATTTGGAAAAACGGGATGAGCTTGAACGCTTTGAAGTGGCGCTCATGGTGCATGACATCGAGCAGCTGCATCGGCAATGGAGCGAGTGGAACGAGGCGCTCAGCGAGCATCAACAGGAAGAGGGGAGAGTGGCGGCAGAACTACAAAAAATGGAGGCTCACATGGAGCAGCTGCGCGATCAAATAGCCGCCATTGACGAGTCGGTTGACGGTCTTCAACAAGTCTTGCTGTTGGCGAGCGAAGAGCTCGAAAAGCTCGAGGGGCGGAAGGAAGTGTTGAAAGAGCGGAAAAAACATGCGGCTCAGCGCATCGGCCAGCTCGAGGAAACGTCGGCCGCTTTGACGGCCAAGCGGCGCCGTTTGACGGAGCAACTCCGGGAGGAAAAAGCCGCCCTTGCCCAGCTCGAATCGTCCGCTGCCGCGCTCGAGAAGGAGTTGGGCGAACAGCAGGCGGCTCTAGCTGCCCAAGACATGGACATCGAAGAAGAGATGGAGCGGCGCAAGAGCGATTACATCGATCTCGTCCATGAACAGGCGGCATTGAAAAACGAACGTCTGCATGTCGAGCAAGCTCTCGAGAAGCTCCGCGCGAAACGATCGGCAGCAGAGGAAGGGAACCGCCACTACGTCAAGGAGCGCGATGAGCTCGAGCGGCAGCGAGCGGCGGTAATGGCGGAGCAATCCCGCCTCCAGCATGCGATGGCCGCGGCAAGCAGCAGACTTCTTGCCCTTGAGGCGGCTCTCAAGGAACGGCGGGCGGAGATCGAACAGAAAAACGCCTCGCTTCAACAGGCGCGCCAATACCGGCAGCAGACGAAAGCGCGCCGGCAGTGGCTTGAGGAAATGCAGCAAGAGTACGCCGGCTTTCTTCAAGGAGTGAAAGAAGTGCTCAAGGCGCGCGGGCGGCTTTCGGGCATCCGCGGGGCGGTCGTGGAACTCATCCGCGTTCCCGACCGTTATGAAACGGCGATCGAAACGGCGCTCGGCGGCGCGATGCAGCACATCGTTGTCGAGAATGAACAAGCGGCGCGGCAAGCCATTCAATTTTTGAAAACAAACGGTTATGGACGGGCGACGTTTTTGCCGCTCGATGTCATCCAACCGCGCTCCCTTTCTGAACGGGAGCGGGCAGCGATCAGCGGCCATCCGGCGTTTGTCGGCATCGCCAGCGAGCTCATTTCGTACGATCGCGCCTTTGAGGCGGCGATCGCCCATTTGCTCGGTCATGTGATCGTGACGGCCGATTTAAAAGGGGCGAACGAATTGGCGCGACTGCTTCACTACCGGTACCGGCTCGTGACGCTCGACGGTGATGTCGTCAGCCCGGGCGGGGCGATGACCGGCGGCGGGACGGGAAAAAAAGCCGCCTCGTTGCTCGGACGAAATCGCGAGCTGGAGGCGCTTGCCGCCAAGCTGCGGGAAATGGACGATGTCATCGCCCGCTTGGAGCGCGACGTGACCGCAAAGCAGCGCGAATGCGAACAATGGGAAGGCGAAGCGGCGGCGCTCAAAGCGGAGCTCGCTGCGCTCGAACAGGCGCTGCAACAAGAAAAAGAGAAGCAGCGCGAGCTCGAATGGCAGAAAAAGCGAATCGATGAGCAGCTCGCTTTTTATGATCAAGAAAAGGCCGGCGATGAACAAGAAATGGCGGCGCTCACCGACCGTTTGGCCGGCTTAGACCGCGAGCTTGAGCAGCTGAACGGGAAGTTGCGGGCGATTGAGGAAGAAATTGAGCGGTTGCAGGCGCAGAAACAGACCGAGCAAACGACGAAAGAAGCGCTTCAGGCGGCGATCACCGAGAAAAAAATCGCGCTGGCGGAAACGAAAGAGCGCGTCAAGCACGCGCGCCGGAAAGCGGAAGAGATCGAGGCGGAGCTTGTGGAAACCGAGCGCGGACTGCAACAGGCGGAGCGCGAACGCGCTTCTTTGCGCGCCGACATGGAAGCGCCGGAATGGAACGAGGAAGAACTGGAGCAGCTGCGGCGGCAAAAGCTCGAGGACAAGCAAAAAACGGTCGAGCTGATCGCCAGCCGCCGTGAACAGCGGCTTGACTGCCAACGCCGGCTTGAGCATTTGGAACGAGAATGGAAAGAAGCGAAGCGGCGTCATAAGCAGCTCATCGAAGTCGTCAAAGATGAGGAAGTGAAGCTGAATCGGCTTGACGTGGAGCTGGCCAATTTGCTCGCCCGCCTCGGCGAAGAGTACGGGCTGTCGCTGGAAGCCGCTCGCTCTCGGCATACGCTTGAGATCAGCGCCGATGAAGCGCGCAAGCGGGTGAAGCTCATCAAACGCGCCATCGAAGAGCTCGGTACCGTCAACTTGGGAGCGATCGACGAGTATGAGCGCGTTTCCGAGCGCCATCGCTTTTTGAGCGAGCAAAAAGCGGATCTCGAGGAAGCGAAGGCGACGCTTCACCAAGTCATCGAAGAAATGGACGAGGAAATGAAAAAACGGTTTTTCTCAACGTTTGAACAAATCCGCGCCCATTTTGGCGAGGTGTTTCGCGAACTGTTCGGCGGCGGGCGCGCTGATTTGCGTCTGACCGATCCGAGCGATCTGCTCGAGACGGGAGTCGACATCGTCGCCCAGCCGCCCGGGAAAAAGCTCCAGCATTTGAGCTTGCTTTCGGGCGGGGAGCGGGCACTGACGGCGATCGCGCTTTTGTTTTCGATTTTAAAGGTGCGGCCGGTGCCGTTTTGCGTCCTTGATGAAGTGGAGGCGGCGCTCGATGAGGCGAACGTGCAGCGCTATGCCCAGTATTTGAAGCGATTCAGCCGCGATACGCAATTTATTGTCATCACCCACCGGAAAGGAACGATGGAAGAGGCTGACGTATTGTATGGGGTCACCATGCAGGAATCGGGCGTCTCGAAGCTCGTTTCCGTCCGCCTTGAAGATTCGAAGCAGCTCGTGCAGTCATAACGGAAGGGAGGAGTCTCCATGGGCTTTTTTCAAAAGTTGAAGGAAAAATGGACGAAACAAGCGGATACGGTCACCGAAAAATTCAAAGAAGGGCTGTCGAAAACGAGAACGTCGTTTGCCGGGAAGGTGAACGATCTCATCGCCCGCTACCGGAAAGTGGATGAAGAATTTTTTGAGGAACTCGAGGAAATTTTGATCGCTGCCGATGTCGGCGTGGCGACCGTCATGGAACTGGTCGACGAATTGAAAATGGAAGTGAAGCGTCGCAACATTCAAGATCCAGCGCAAATGCGCGACGTCATCGCCGAGAAGCTCATCGACATTTACCGCGCCGGCTCTGCCGCTAGGGAACTCGCTTCTTTGCGCATACAAGAAGATGGGTTGACCGTCATCTTGTTTGTCGGTGTCAACGGCGTCGGCAAAACGACGACGATCGGCAAACTTGCCCATAAGCTGAAAGCGGAAGGGAAATCGGTGCTCTTGGCCGCGGGCGATACGTTCCGCGCCGGGGCGATCGAGCAGCTTGAGGTGTGGGGCGAGCGCGTCGGCGTCGACGTCATTAAGCAAGCGGCCGGTTCCGACCCGGCGGCGGTCATGTATGACGCGATTCAAGCGGCGAAAGCGCGCGGGGTCGACGTCTTGCTGTGCGACACGGCCGGCCGGCTGCAAAACAAAGTGAATTTGATGAAAGAACTTGAAAAAGTGAAGCGCGTCATCAGCCGCGAAATTCCGGGCGCACCGCATGAAGTGCTGCTCGTGCTCGATGCGACGACCGGCCAAAACGCCATGAGCCAAGCGAAGCTGTTTAAAGAAGCGACCGATGTGACCGGCATTGTGCTGACGAAGCTCGACGGCACGGCCAAAGGCGGCATCGTTTTGGCCATCCGCAATGAACTGAACATTCCGGTGAAGCTCGTCGGGCTCGGCGAGAAAATGGACGATTTGCAAGTGTTCGATCCCGAACAATATGTGTATGGACTGTTTGCCGATTGGCTCGACTCGTAAACGGACGCAACGACGTTCACGGGCACGGCCCCGCTCGGGGGCGGGCGCGCTCTGAAAACTAGATAACTGGAAAAGCGGAGGCGCCGACTGCTCGGGGGCGGGCGCGTTCGCTTCCAAATGGCCAAGCGAAGCGGCGGGCGCTTTTCTGCGCTTGACACGCAGAGAAAAAAACAGTACACTACATGGTTGTAAAGGGATTTTACTTAACAATGAGGGAGGGAGAGTCCAGTGCTGGAAAAAACGATGCGCATGAACTATTTATACGATTTTTACCAAGCGCTGCTGACGCCGAAACAGCGCAATTATATGGCGCTGTACTACTTGGACGACTACTCCCTCGGAGAAATTGCTGAGCAGTATCAAGTGAGCCGCCAGGCGGTGTACGACAACATCCGGCGCACGGAAGCGATGCTGGAACAGTATGAAGAAAAGCTCGGGTTGCTGCGCAAGTATGAACGGCGGCAGCAAGCGATCGAGCGGCTGAGAGACTACATCGACCGGCATTACGGCGCTGACGCCCAATTGGCGGCGCTCGTCGATGAGCTTGACGAACTCGACTAGGGAGGGAGACCGCCATGGCGTTTGAAGGGTTGTCTGAACGTTTGCAGCAGGTGATGAGCCGCATCCGCGGCAAAGGAAAAGTCACCGAAGCCGATGTGAAAGAAATGATGCGCGAAGTGCGCCTCGCGCTTTTGGAAGCCGATGTCAACTTTAAAGTGGTGAAAGATTTCATCAAACAAGTGAGCGAGCGGGCGGTCGGGCAGGAAGTAATGAAAAGTTTGACGCCGGGCCAGCAAGTCATCAAAATTGTCAAGGAAGAATTGACGGCGTTAATGGGCGGCGAACAAAGCCAAATCGCTGTCGCCAAAAAGCCTCCGACGGTTGTCATGATGGTCGGATTGCAAGGGGCGGGGAAAACGACGACGACCGGGAAGCTCGCCAACTGGCTGCGCAAGCGACATAACCGCAAGCCGCTTTTGGTAGCTGCCGACGTCTACCGGCCGGCGGCGATCAAGCAGCTCGAGACGCTTGGCAAACAGCTCAGTGTGCCTGTCTTTTCGTTAGGCGAGCACGAAAACCCGGTTGAGATCGCCAAGCGGGCGCTTGAGCAGGCGAAGGCGGAGCATTGCGATTATGTGCTCATTGACACCGCCGGACGCCTTCACATTGATGAAGGGCTGATGGATGAGCTCAGACAAATGAAAGAGGCCGTCAAGCCGGATGAAATTTTCCTCGTCGTCGACGCCATGACCGGGCAAGACGCCGTCAACGTCGCGCAAAGCTTTCACGAACAGCTCGGTATCACCGGCGTGATTTTGACGAAGCTCGATGGCGATACGCGCGGAGGAGCCGCGCTGTCGATCCGCGCCGTCACCGGGGCGCCGATCAAGTTTGCCGGGATGGGCGAAAAGCTCGACGCGTTGGAGCCGTTCCATCCGGAGCGAATGGCGTCGCGCATTTTAGGCATGGGCGATGTGTTGACGCTGATTGAAAAGGCGCAGGCCGCCGTTGATGAGGAGAAGGCGAAAGAGCTCGAGCAAAAAATGCGCACCGCCACGTTCACCCTTGACGACTTTTTGGACCAGCTTGGCCAAGTGCGCAAACTCGGACCGCTTGACGAGCTGATTAAAATGTTGCCGGGTGCCAATAAAATCAAAGGGCTCGCCAACATTCAAGTCGATGAAAAGCAAATCGCCCGCGTTGAGGCGATCATTCGCTCGATGACCAAGGAAGAGAAAATGCATCCGGAAATCATCAACGGCAGCCGAAAAAAGCGGATCGCCAAAGGGAGCGGCACGACGGTGCAAGAAGTGAATCGGCTGCTCAAGCAGTTTGACGAGATGAAAAAAATGATGAAAATGATGACGAACGTCCCGAAAGGAAAAAAGAAAGGTTTCCGTTTTCCGTTTATGTAAATCCAGATCTGTTAAGCGAAAAACCTTTACAAACGGAAGAAGAATTGTTAATATACTATCTTGTGTGAACACTATACGGAGGTGCGTACAAACTATGGCAGTAAAAATTCGTTTAAAACGCATGGGTGCAAAGAAAAAACCGTTTTACCGCATCGTGGTAGCGGACTCGCGTTCACCGCGCGACGGCCGTTTCATTGAAACGATCGGCACGTACGACCCGGTCGCCGAGCCGGCGCAAATCAACATCGACGAAGAACTGGCGCTCAAATGGCTGCAAAACGGCGCCAAACCGTCGGACACGGTGCGCAGCTTGCTGTCGAAGCAAGGCATTTTGGAGAAGTTCCATCACTTAAAATACGGGAAATAAGCGGGATGGATATGAAACCGCTCATTGAAACGATCGTCAAGGCGCTTGTCGATCATCCGGAAGCCGTGGCGGTTGAGTGCCGCGAAGGCGAGGCGGCGTTGCTTTGTGAACTGTCGGTGCATGACGATGACATCGGCAAAGTGATCGGCAAACACGGGCGGACGATCCAAGCGATCCGTACCGTGGTCGCCGCCGCTGCCGCCGGGGCGTCCAAGCGGGTGATCGTGCAGGTGAAGGACAAAGGGTGAGGAAGTTCCTCTCCCTTTTTTGATATCGTCAGGCCAAAGCTGGATGCGGTCGGCGAAGGCATGGTTTGATGCCGAAAAGGAGGGGGACGATGAAGCTCATTCAAACGGTCGAAGTGCGACAAGTGGTCACCGAGCGCAGCAAACAGACGCTTGCCGCCTCGTTTCTTCAGCGCAAGCAACAGCTTGAACGCGAATGCGACCAGCTTCGCTTTGAACAAAAACGGGTGGAAAAAAGCGGGAAGCACCCGCCCGCTTTAGTCAAGCACTATTTCGCCAAGGAAATCGATGAGCGCATCGAGAAAATCAAGCTGCTTGAGTTCCAATTGGAGCAATTGCGCATCCTACCGTTAGGGAGCGAGTTAAAAGAGCGGGACGTCGAGGCGCTCATCGAGGTGAACGTCGGCGACCGATGGGAAGAGGTGACGAAGGCGCGCGCCATCATCATTGAAGACGGCGTCGTCAAAGAGATTCGCTAGGAAAGGATGAAGGGGATGGAACGGTGGTTTAACGTCGGCAAAATCGTCAACACGCACGGCATCCGCGGCGAAGTGCGCGTCATTTCGCGCACCGATTTTCCGGAGAAGCGATACAAGAAAGGAAACAAGCTGTATATTTTCCGCGAACGAGACAACGAGCCGATAGAAGTGACGGTGAAAAGCCATCGCGTCCACAAATCGTTTGACCTCTTGTCGTTTGAAGGCTATGACAGCATTAACGAGGTCGAACCGTTCAAAGGCGCGATGCTGAAAGTGCCAGAAAGCCAGCTGGGCGAGCTCGATGAGGGCGAGTATTATTTTCATGAGATCATCGGATGCACCGTCGTGACAGAAGGCGGAGAGACGATCGGTGCCGTCACGGAAATTTTGACGCCGGGGGCGAACGACGTGTGGGTCGTCCGCCGTGAGGACGGTTCAGACGTGCTCATTCCGTATATTGAAGAGGTGGTCATCCATGTCGATCCGGAGCAAAAAACGATCGTCATTCGGCCGATGGAAGGGCTGCTTGCGTGATGCGGATCGACATTTTGACGCTGTTTCCTGGCATGTTTTCCGGCGTGCTGAATGAATCCATTCTCAAGAAAGCGCAAGAAAAAGGAGCCGTCGCCATTCACCTCGTTGATTTCCGCGAATTTGCCGACAACAAGCACAAAACGGTCGATGATTATCCATATGGCGGCGGCGCCGGCATGGTGCTCAAGCCGCAGCCGATTTTTGATGCCGTCGAGCACGTCACCGCCGGATCGCCCGGCGCCCGCATCATTTTGCTTTGTCCGCAAGGAGAGCGCTACACGCAAAAAAAAGCCGAGGAGTTGGCGAAAGCAGAGCATTTGGTGCTTATTTGCGGCCATTACGAAGGGTATGATGAACGCATCCGTCAATATTTGGCCACCGATGAAATTTCGATCGGCGACTACATTTTGACCGGCGGGGAGCTTGGCGCGATGGTGATTGTCGACAGCGTGGTCCGCCTCCTTCCAGGCGTGCTTGGCAACGAGGCATCGCCCGTCGATGACTCGTTCAGCTCCGGGCTGCTCGAGTACCCGCAATACACGAGGCCGGCCGATTTTCGCGGCCTGAAAGTCCCGGATGTGCTCCTGTCCGGAAACCATCAGCGGATCGCCGAATGGCGCGAGAAGGAATCGCTGCGCCGGACATTTTTGCGCCGCCCGGACTTGCTTGCCGATTACCCGCTTACCGACAAGCAAAAACAATGGCTGAAAGAGTGGGAAGAGGAACGTCAATAGCTATTGCCTGCGTTCGCGATTTGTGCTATTATGTTCCTTGTGTGGCCTTAGGCGGTTGGCTTGAGGACGGAAAACGATGTTCCGCTGCAATGACGATTTTTCATTGGCATGAACATCTGTGGAAGGAGTGGAACGAGATGCATCATTTGATCCAAGAAATTACGAAAGAGCAGTTGCGGACCGATTTGCCGGATTTCCGCCCGGGCGACACGGTGCGCGTCCATGTAAAAGTCGTGGAAGGCAACCGTGAGCGCATCCAAGTGTTCGAAGGCGTCGTCATTAAACGGCGCGGGGCGGGCATCAGCGAAACGTTCACCGTCCGCAAAGTGTCCTACGGCGTCGGCGTTGAGCGCACGTTCCCGGTGCATACGCCGAAAATCGCCAAGCTGGAAGTCGTCCGCCGCGGGAAAGTCCGCCGCGCGAAACTGTACTACTTGCGTGAGCTTCGCGGCAAAGCGGCGCGCATTAAGGAAAAAACGGCTCAATAACGGACATCGTTGGGACGTAGCGGAAAAGGAGCTTGCTTTCAAGCTCCTTTTTTCGCTATCGCAAATTTGAACGTAGGTGGGATGATGATGGAACAGAAAAAAAGCGAATGGCGCGAATGGATGAAAGCCATTGTTGTCGCTGTCTTGCTCGCTGGGGGCATTCGCTATTTCATTTTCGCCCCGATCATTGTCGACGGCTATTCGATGATGCCGACGTTACATAATCATGAACGGATGATCGTCAATAAGCTCGCCTATAAAATAGGCGCCCCGCATCGTTTCGACATCATCGTGTTTCACGCCGAAGCGGGGAGAGACTATATTAAGCGGATCATCGGCTTGCCGGGCGACCGAATCGAATATCGAAACGACACGCTTTATGTCAACGGCAAGCCGTATGAAGAGCCATATTTGGCTGAAGCCAAAAAGCAAGTGGCTTATGGGCCGTTGACGGAGCCGTTCACGCTCAAAGAGTTGACTGGACGGAGCACCGTGCCGAAAGGGTATTTGTTCGTGATGGGCGACAACCGCCGCTTCAGTAAAGATAGCCGCCATATCGGCTTCATTCCGATGTCGAAAGTCGTCGGTAAGGCGAGCATCGTCTACTGGCCGCTCCAAGACGCCCGCATCGTGAAATGATCCGATCGCAACCCGTTCAAAGCGCCAGCGGTGTGGTCGGGAGAAAGCTCGCTGCCCGTCGTTTCGTTTTTCATCCATATGGGCCGTCTCTTTCAGGCGGAATCCACGATCGTGACGCATCGGCAGGCAACAAACAAAGCGTCATCACGAATCAACGAAAGGCAGGTGAAGGCTATGGCGACGATTCAATGGTTTCCCGGTCATATGGCGAAAGCGAAGCGGGAAGTGCAAGAAAAACTAAAATGGATTGATGTGGCTTTTGAGCTGCTTGACGCCCGTGTGCCGATGTCTTCGCGCAATCCTATGATCGACGAGATTCTTGGGCAAAAGCCGCGCCTCGTTTTGCTCAACAAGGCCGATATGGCCGATGAGGCGGTGACGGAACAATGGATTCGCTATTTTCGCGAGCAAGGGAAAACCGCGATCGCCATCGATGCGCAAAGCGGGACGGGAGTGAGGCAACTGGCCGCAGCGGCGAAAGAGATGGTGAAAGACAAATTCGCCAAGATGCGGGCGAAAGGGATTAAAAACCCGCGTCCGGTTCGGGCGCTCATCGTCGGCATTCCGAATGTCGGCAAATCGACGCTCATCAACCGGCTGGCGGGCCGCCATATCGCGAAAACCGGCGACAAGCCGGGAGTGACGAAGGCGCAGCAATGGATCAAGGTCGGCAAAGAAATGGAGCTGCTCGATACACCCGGCATTCTATGGCCGAAGTTTGAAGATGAGGATGTCGGTTACAAGCTGGCGGTAACAGGCGCCATCAAAGATGAAATTTTGAATGGGCAAGATGTCGCCGTTTACGCGCTCCGTTTTTTGTCCGCTCATTATCCGGAGCGGCTCCTTTCGCGTTATGATCTCGATGACATTCCCGCCGACATCGTCGCGTTGTTCGAGGCCATCGGGCGGCGGCGCGGCTGTTTGACAGCGGGCGGCGGCGTGGATTACGACAAAGTTGCGGAGATTGTGCTGTCTGATATTCGGACCGAAAAATTAGGCCGCTTAAGTTTTGAAGCGCCCGCTTTACGGACGTGAACTGTCCGGCGGGCGTTTTTTTGCGGGCCGTGCTTGACGTCCGGCCCGATCGAACCGATAGTATAAGTAGAAGAGGGAGAGACGAATGAAACGGTATACGGTCAAGGAGATTGAGGCGCTTCTTCCGCAGCTTGGCGCCGACGATCCGCATTGGGAATGGCTGCGGCGGGATGAGCGCAAGAGCGTGCAGGCGCTTCTCGCTCGTTTGGACAGGGAGCAGGCGCGCCGCCGGGCGGAGAAGCAGCGATGGGAAGCGTTGCTGCGCTGGGAGCGGGAGCTGTACGCGGCCGGCGCCGCTCGCATCGCTGGTATCGATGAGGCGGGCCGCGGTCCGCTCGCTGGTCCGGTTGTGGCCGCCGCCGTCATTTTGCCGGCAGGCGCTTACTTGCCGGGGCTTGACGATTCCAAACGGCTCACACCGGCTAAGCGCGAAGCGTTGTTTGCACAAATTGAAGCGTGCGCTGTCGCTATTGGCATCGGGATCGTCAGCGCGGCGGAAATCGATGAGTGGAATATTTACGAGGCGACGAGGCGGGCGATGGCGAAAGCGGTGGAGAACCTCTCCCCGCCGCCTGACTATTTGCTTGTCGATGCCATGACGGTTCCGTGCTCATTGCCGCAACGATCGCTGATCAAAGGCGATGCCAGCAGCGCTTCCATCGCTGCGGCATCGGTCATCGCCAAAGTCACGCGCGACCGCTGGATGACCGAATTGGACCGCCGCTATCCACAATATGGATTCGCTCGCCATATGGGCTACGGGACGCCGGAACATTTACAAGCTATTCGCCGTTACGGAGTGACGCCTGAGCATCGCCGTTCCTTTGCGCCGGTGCGCGAAGCGCTCAATGAACATCGTTAACGGCTCGGATGATGGAAAAGCGAGGTGTAGCGCTCGCCCATCGCGCTTAATGGCGATCGATTTTCTTTCATTCGTTGTTTTGCATGCGAACGGCTTTCGCCAAAGCGCCAAGCGATCCTCATTAATGGCCGCCGCTCGTTTTCAGCGGGAGACGGCCAACGGGGACATCGTCGTGGAAAGCAAAAGGGCGCCGGTGTCGACCCGCTTTGCTTCACACCGTCCGAGCATGTCAACCTCATCGTATGGAAACGGGTTGCATCGACACGGACGATCAAAGGGAAACGACGAGCTATAGTTGAAAGTTTGTTTTACATCCCGCTGATTACTCGACTCGTTTATCATCATCAACTTGTACTTAGATGAAACACGCAACGAAAAATCGGAAATGGTTTATGGTAACTTATATAGAAAGGGGGAGGGGAATGGTCGAGCGGATGGAACGAACGTTGCCGGTAGCTGCTGTGCGCGATCCGGTGTCTAGACGACCGTTGGCGCCAGGAGAGGCCATTATCGGCCGGGTGGAACAAGTGGAAGAGACGGAAACGGGAGAGCGGTCGGCGCTCGTTCGGGCCGGCGGCCAACTCATTCGCGCCCGGCTCGAAGCGCCGCTCGCTGAGGGACGGCTCTATTTGTTTGAAATTCACGAACAAGGCCGGTGGAAAGCGGTGCCGCTGTCGAGGGCGGGCGCCCATTCGCTTGAAGAGGCCGCGCGCCAATGGCAGCGTGCTTGGAAGCTGTCGGATGCCGCCTTGCCGGTGCTTCGCCAGGCGCTGAAAGCGGGAGCGGTTGTGACCAAAACGGAGGTGGTGAAGCTGGCCGAGGCGGTGCAGCAAACCGGGCAACCGGACAGCGCGGAAGAAGTGCTCGCCCATTTGTTTCGCCGCGGTTTGCCGCCGTCTCCGGCCGTGTTTCGCACCCTGTGGGCAGCGAGAGCGGGAGCGCCGCTCGCTTCATTGTTGACGGAACTAAAGGCGGCGCTCGCCGCCCTTCCCGCCCAGCCGGGGACGGTGGCGCTCAGGCAGGACTTCGAACGTCTTCTTTCACCCTCGCTGTTTGCCTACGAGACGGCAGCCCATGTAGCGTTAGCGGCTCGGCAGGAAGGAGCGGAGCCAGCGTCGGCGCTCTGGGCTCGCCTCGGGCTCGCTCCGTTGACTAAGGACGGCCGTATGGCGCTTCGCGAGGCGTTGCGGCAGCGGCGTTTTTCTGAAGTGGGGCGGCTGCTCGGTGTGACGGATGAGGAAAGATTTTTCGCCCGAGTTGCCGCGGTGGACGCCGCTTTTCGCCGCGGGGAGCTCCCTAGGGCGGAAGCAGAGCTGTGGGCGGCCGCCCGAACGGCCCGCGATCCGGCGCTGTCCGTGTTTCATTGGCTGCGCCGGATGGCGGCTCGCCTTGGGGTTGGCGACGAGGCGGAACTCGCCCGCGCGCTGAAAACGGGTTCGGCGCCTGTCGCCCCCTCATCGTTAAAAGGGCTGCTCCTTCGCCTTCTTCACGATCCGGAAACGAGCGGGGCGAAACGGACGGCGGAAGCGTTGCTTGACCGGCTGGACGGCATGGCCATCGCTTCGGGCCGCGACGGCGCGATGGAGCACGCGTGGCTCGCCTTTCCGCTTCCGCTTGGCCGCCATGACAGCGATTTGGTCGTCTATTGGCAAGGAAGGCGAAGCCATGAGCGGACGCTTGACACCGATTACAGCCGCATCGTCTGTTCGCTGACGCTTGAAGAGTTGGGCGAGGTGGTCGTCGATATGCGCGTGCAGCGTCGGATCGTTCACATTTCCATTTTTCACGATGATCCGCAGCTGTCGGCGCTGATCGCCCGGTTGTCCCCGCTCGCGAAAGAGCGGTTTCAAGCGCACGGTTATCGATTGTCAGGGGTGGATGTCAAGGCGGCGTCTGCCGCTTGCCCGCCTTCTCTCTTTCCGTTTCAAAGCGGCGGCAGCGGGGTGGACTGGCGGGCATGAGCGAGGGGAGAAAAAAGGCGGTTGCGTTGTCGTATGATGCCCATGTGGACGAAGCGCCTGTGGTAAAGGCGAAAGGGAGCGGGGCGGTCGCTGAGGCGATCATCGAGATGGCCGAACAACACGGCGTTCCGATCCGAAAAGACCCCGTGCTCGTTGAATTGCTCAGCGAAGTGGAGCTGAATGAGACGATTCCCGAAGAGCTGTATGCGCTCGTGGCGGAGCTGTTTGCGTTTTTATACGATCTAGACCGCGCCGCCAAAGAACAAAAAGCGGGGAAAGGATGAGGTTTCCTCTTCCCCGCTTTTTTTCATTATTGTGACGAAACGGTGGACAACCGGGAAACGTTAGGTATAAAATGAAAGCGCTAAGACTTTTTGATCTTATACATAGGAGGTTGGCGCATGAACATTCATGAATACCAAGCAAAAGAAATTTTGCGAAGCTATGGCGTATCCGTTCCGAACGGTCGCGTCGCGTTTACGGTCGATGAAGCGGTCGAAGCGGCGAAAGCGCTCGGCACACCGGTATGCGTCGTCAAGGCGCAAATTCATGCCGGCGGGCGCGGCAAAGCGGGCGGGGTGAAAGTAGCAAAAAGCCTCGAGGAAGTCCGTACATACGCCAGCGAATTGCTCGGCAAAGTGCTCGTCACCCATCAAACCGGCCCGGAAGGAAAAGAAGTGAAGCGGCTTCTCATTGAAGAAGGATGCGACATTCAAAAAGAATATTACATCGGCCTTGTCGTCGACCGCGCCACCTCGCGCGTCGTCTTGATGGGCTCGGAAGAAGGCGGCACGGAAATCGAAGAAGTGGCGGCGAAAACGCCGGAGAAAATTTTTAAAGAATACATCGATCCGGCGGTTGGGCTGCAGGCGTTCCAAGCGCGCCGATTGGCGTTCAACATCAACATCCCGAAACAGCTCGTCAATCAAGCGGTCAAATTTATGATGGGCTTGTACCAAGTGTTTGTCGATAAAGACTGCTCGATCGCCGAAATCAACCCGCTTGTCGTCACCGGCGACGGCAAAGTGATGGCGCTTGATGCGAAATTGAACTTTGACTCCAACGCCCTTTATCGTCATCCGGACATTTTGGAGTACCGCGATTTGGACGAGGAAGACCCGAAAGAAATCGAAGCGTCGAAATATGACTTGAACTACATCGCCCTTGACGGCAACATCGGCTGCATGGTCAACGGCGCCGGCTTGGCGATGGCGACGATGGACATCATCAAATATTACGGCGGCGAGCCGGCCAACTTCCTCGATGTCGGCGGCGGCGCCAGCGAGGAAAAAGTGACGGAAGCGTTCAAAATCATTTTGTCCGACCCGAACGTGAAAGGCATTTTCGTCAACATTTTCGGCGGCATTATGAAATGTGACGTCATCGCGAGCGGCATCGTCGCGGCGACGAAGCAAGTCGGCTTGACGCTTCCGCTCGTCGTTCGCCTCGAAGGAACGAACGTCGAGCTTGGGAAAACGATTTTAGAAGAGTCGGGCTTGAACATTACGGCGGCGGAATCGATGGCGGACGGCGCGCAAAAAATCGTCGAGCTAGTACGTTAAGAAAGCGAGGGAGACACGTGAGCGTTTTTGTCAATAAAGACACGAAAGTGATCGTGCAAGGGATTACCGGTTCGCAAGGGCTGTTTCATACAAAACAGATGATTGAATACGGAACGAACATTGTCGGCGGGGTCACGCCGGGCAAAGGCGGCACGGAAGTCGAAGGCGTGCCGGTGTTTGACACCGTTTCGGAAGCGGTCGAAAAAACGGGCGCGAACGCTTCGGTCATTTACGTTCCGCCGGCGTTTGCCGCCGATGCGATCATGGAGGCGGTCGACGCCGGGCTCGATCTCGTCGTCTGCATCACCGAAGGCATTCCGGTGCTTGATATGGTGAAAGTGAAACGGTACATGGAAGGGAAAAAGACGCGCCTCATCGGCCCGAACTGCCCGGGCGTCATTACGCCGGAAGAGTGCAAAATCGGCATTATGCCGGGCTACATCCATAAAAAAGGGCATGTCGGCATCGTCTCGCGCTCCGGCACGCTGACGTACGAGGCGGTTCACCAACTGACGCAAGCCGGCATCGGCCAATCAACGGCAGTCGGTATCGGCGGTGACCCGGTCAACGGCACGAACTTCATCGATGTGCTGAAGGCGTTTAACGAGGATGAAGAGACATACGCCGTCATTATGATCGGCGAAATCGGCGGCACGGCCGAAGAAGAAGCGGCTGAATGGGTGAAAGCGAATATGACGAAACCGGTCGTCGGCTTCATCGGCGGGCAGACGGCGCCTCCGGGCAAACGGATGGGCCATGCCGGCGCGATCATTTCCGGCGGCAAAGGCACGGCTGCGGAAAAAATTAAAAAAATGACCGAATGCGGCATCAAAGTGGCGGAAACGCCGGCCGTCATCGGCGAAACGCTCATTTCCGTCTTAAAAGAGCGCGGCTTGTACGAAAAATGCAAAACGCATTAATGTTCCTGCCCCGCACCCTTGCGTGCGGGGTGCTATTTATCCTGTTGCGAGAAAGGGGAATACGATGTACGATACGGTTCGCGACCGGCTCATCCATCTCCACCATTGCCGCGGGGCGGGATGGAAGACGATTCAGGCGCTGTTGGCCGCTGATGCTACGCTTTCTGCCCCATTTTCGCTCTCTCCCTCTGCCCTCCGCTCCCTTGTCCCGCTCTCCGATGCGCAATGGAACGCCTTTTTCCACGACTTGCATGCCATCGATATGCAGCGGCTGCTGCAAGCATACCACAGCCGGGGCATTCACCTCATCACGTTATGGGACGCTGACTATCCGCCGCTGCTAAAGCATATCCACGCGCCGCCATGGGTGCTGTACGCGAAAGGGAACCTCGCTTTGCTTCAACAAGTGAAGCTGATCAGCATCGTCGGAACGCGACATCCGACGAAAGAAGGAATCGCCGCGTTGGAAAAACTGGTGCCGCCGCTCGTTTCCGCCGGTTTTACGATCGTGAGCGGACTGGCCTTTGGCATTGATGTTTGCGCCCATCAACTGGCCGTCCGGCACGGCGGCACGACGATCGCGGTCATCGCCGGCGGGCTTGACCACGTTTATCCAAAGGCCCACCGTTCCTTTGCTCGGCAACTCATGGAAGAACATCTCGTGATCGCTGAACATCCGCCGGCAACAAGACCGCAGCCGTGGCAGTTTCCGGCTCGCAACCGCATCATCAGCGGATTGTCGCTCGGCACGATCGTCGTACAAGCCCGGGTGAAAAGCGGCTCGCTCATCACCGCCGCGTATGCGCTCGAGCAAGGGCGCGAAGTGTTCGCCGTCCCCGGTCCGATCGGTTTGGCCGAATCCGCTGGACCGAATACGCTCATTCAACACGGGGCCAAACTAGTGCAACAAGCGGACGATGTGATCGCTGAATTCCCGTACTTGTAGCGATCATGTTTGACAAATGTGGCCATAATCATTAATAATAATGAAGATTTCAATTTACCTCCTAGGGGTGGAAGATCGATGTCAGACTACTTAGTTATCGTCGAGTCGCCAACGAAAGCGAAGACGATCGAACGATACTTAGGAAAAAAATATACGGTCAAAGCTTCGATGGGCCACGTCCGCGACTTGCCAAAAAGCCAAATGGGCGTTGATATAAACCGCGGCTATGAGCCGAAGTACATTACGATCCGCGGCAAAGGCCAGGTGATTAAAGAGCTGAAAACGGCGGCGAAAAAAGCGAAGAAAGTGTTCCTCGCCGCCGACCCGGACCGCGAAGGGGAGGCGATTGCTTGGCATTTGGCCAACATGCTCGATCTCGACATCCATTCGGATTGCCGCGTCGTGTTCCACGAAATTACAAAAGACGCCATTCAACAATCGTTTCAACAGCCGCGCGCCATCAATATGAACCTAGTGGACGCCCAGCAGGCGCGGCGCGTGCTCGACCGACTCGTCGGTTACAATATCAGCCCGCTCCTATGGAAGAAGGTGAAAAAAGGGTTGAGCGCCGGCCGCGTACAGTCGGTCGCCCTGCGCCTGATCATCGAGAGGGAAAAAGAAATTCGCGAATTCCGTCCGGAAGAATATTGGACGATTCAAGCGGTGCTGCAAAAAGGCACGGAAACGTTCCCCGCCTCCTTTTACGGCATCGATGGGCAAAAGCGCGACATAAAGACGGAAGAAGACGTGAAAGCCGTGCTTTCCCGCTTGCAAGGGAATTCGTTCACCGTCAAAACGGTCGCCAAGCGCGAGCGCAAGCGCAGTCCGGTGCCGCCATTTACCACGTCGTCACTGCAGCAGGAAGCGGCGCGCAAGCTCAATTTCCGCACGAAAAAAACGATGATGGTCGCCCAGCAGCTGTATGAAGGAATCGACCTCGGCGGCGAGGGGACCGTCGGTTTGATTACATACATGCGCACCGATTCGACGCGCATCGCCGAAACGGCGCAGCGGGAAGCGGCGGCATACATCGAGGCGGCGTTTGGCGCTTCGTACGTCAACCAAGAAAAACGGAAGGAAAAGAAAAGCACCAATGCCCAAGATGCCCATGAAGCGATTCGTCCGACATCAGCCTTTCGCGATCCGGAAAAAGTAAAGCCGTATTTGACGCGCGATCAATTCCGGCTCTATAAATTGATTTGGGAGCGATTCATCGCCAGCCAAATGGCAGCGGCCGTCCTTGACACGATGAGTGTGGAGCTGGAAAACAACGGCGTCCTGTTCCGCGCCAACGGGTCAAAGGTCAAGTTTCCGGGCTTTATGAAAGTATACATCGAAGGATCGGACGATCAGACGGAGGAACAAGACCGGCTGCTACCGAACTTGGAAGAGGGAGAAACCGTCCAGAGCGAAGCGATTGAACCGAAGCAGCATTTCACCCAACCGCCGCCGCGCTACACAGAGGCGCGCCTTGTGAAAACGCTGGAAGAGCTCGGCATCGGCCGTCCGTCGACGTATGCGCCGACGCTTGATACGATTCAAAAGCGCAACTACGTCGTCTTGGAAAACAAGCGGTTCATTCCAACGGAGCTTGGCGAAATCGTTGTTGAGCTGATGCTCGAGTTTTTTCCGGAAATTATCGATGTCGAGTTTACGGCGAAAATGGAAAAAGAATTGGATGAAATCGAAGAAGGAAAAGTGGGCTGGATCGAAGTCGTCGACGAGTTTTACCGCGAATTTGAGAAGCGGTTGAAAGTAGCGGAAAAAGAGATGCGCGAAGTGGATTTGAAAGACGAGCCGGCCGGCATCGATTGCGACGTGTGCGGCAGTCCGATGGTGTACAAAATGGGCCGCTTCGGCAAGTTTATCGCCTGTTCGAATTTTCCAGAATGCCGCCATACGAAGCCGATTGTGAAGTCCATCGGCGTCAAGTGCCCGAAATGCCGTGAAGGCGAAATCGTGGAGCGCAGCAGCAAGCGGAAGCGAGTGTTTTATGGCTGCGATCGCTTTCCGGACTGTGACTTTGTTTCCTGGGACCAGCCGCTCGCTCGTCCTTGCCCGAAATGCGGCGGGCTGCTCATTGAGAAAAAATTGAAAAAGGGCGCGCAAGTGCAATGCACAGCGTGCGATTACGAAGAACGGCCGGACGTCTAAACAGGCGCCGGCCACAATTCAGAATTTTATAAAAAATAGTTGCGTTTGTATGCCATCGTATGGTACGATGGAGGAGCCGCTGCGAGGTGAGGCAATGGAAAATTCGAAACTTGTATTACAATTGTTCCTGGAATATTTACAAATCGAGAAAAATTATTCACAATATACTATTGTGTGCTACCGGCGCGACATTGAGCAGTTTTTGCAGTTTATGAGCGCCGAGGGGATCGGGCGGCTTGAGGACGTGGCCTATAGCGATGTCCGCTTGTATTTGACGAAGCTGTACGGGCAAAAGCTATCGAGCCGTTCGATCGCCCGCAAAATTTCGAGTTTGCGCAGCTTTTACAAGTTTTTGCTGCGCGAGGGGCGGGCGGCTGAAAATCCGTTTGCGTTTGCGGCGCTGCCGAAAAAAGAGCAAACCATTCCGAATTTTTTATATCCGCAGGAATTAGAAGCGCTCTTTCTTGTCAATGATGAGAATACCGCTCTTGGCCAGCGCAACGCGGCGCTGCTTGAGCTGTTGTACGCGACAGGTGCCAGGATTAGTGAATGTTGTCACATTCAACTGTCCGACATCGATTTCCAAGCGCAGACCGTATTCATTCACGGCAAAGGAAACAAGCAGCGCTACGTCCCGTTCGGGCGCGCGGCTTGTGAGGCGCTCAAACGGTATATCCACGGCGGGCGGCGCGAGCTTACGAAAACGTTGGCGGCAGACCACCGCTATTTGTTTGTTAACGCTCGTGGCAATCCGCTCACGCCTCGAGGGGCGCGGTACGTTTTCGAGCGGATCGTGGAAGCGGCGGCGCTGACGCAACAGATCAGCCCCCACGTGCTGAGGCACACGTTTGCGACCCATTTGCTCAACAACGGAGCCGACCTTCGCTCCGTGCAGGAGCTGCTCGGCCACACGCATTTGTCATCGACCCAAGTGTATACGCATGTGACGAAAGACCGGCTTCGGCACATTTATTTGCAGGCGCATCCGCGGGCGTAGGCCCGCCGGCAGGGAGGGGACAATGATGGGAACTTTTCATGCGACGACGATTTTTGCCATCCGCCATAACGGGGCAGCGGCGATGGCGGGCGACGGCCAAGTGACGTTCGGCAATGCGGTCGTCATGAAACAGACGGCCAAAAAAGTGCGGCGGCTGTTTCAAGGAAACGTGCTTGCCGGGTTTGCTGGCTCGGTCGCTGATGCGTTTACGCTGTTTGAGATGTTCGAAGGCAAGCTCGAGCAGTTCAATGGCAACTTGCCGCGCGCGGCGGTGGAATTGGCGAAAGAATGGCGGAGCGACAAAGTGCTGCGCCGCCTTGAGGCGATGTTGATCGTGATGGACAAAGACCATCTGTTGCTTGTCTCCGGCACCGGCGAAGTGATCGAGCCGGACGATGGCATGCTGGCGATCGGTTCGGGCGGCCACTATGCGCTCGCTGCTGGACGCGCGTTAAAGAAGTATGCCGGCGGCTCGCTGACCGCCAAAGACATCGCCAAGGCAGCGCTCGAGATTGCCGCTGACATTTGCGTCTATACGAACGGCCATATCATAGTGGAAGAGCTGTAAAAAGGAGGAGGCCGATGATGGCGGAAACATTGACCCCAAGGCAAATTGTCGAGAAGCTCGATCAGTTTATCGTTGGGCAAAAAGAGGCGAAAAAAGCGGTGGCGATCGCCCTCCGTAACCGGTACCGCCGCAGCTTGCTCGATGAAAAATTGCGCGATGAAGTGATGCCGAAAAACATTTTAATGATCGGGCCGACCGGGGTCGGAAAGACCGAGATCGCCCGCCGGCTCGCGAAACTCGTCGGCGCCCCGTTTATCAAAGTCGAGGCGACGAAATTTACCGAAGTCGGCTATGTCGGACGCGATGTCGAATCGATGGTGCGCGATTTGGTGGAAACATCGGTCCGGCTCGTCAAAGAGCGGAAAATGAACGAGGTGAAAGACCGGGCCGAGCAGCAGGCGAACAAACGGCTCGTTGAATTGCTTGTCCCCGGCAAACCGAAACAGACGATCAAAAACCCGCTTGAGCTGCTGTTCGGGGGACAGACGACCCAGCAAGACAGCAGCTACAGCCATGAGGACGAGCAAGTCGAGCGAAAACGGCGCCAAGTCGCTTGGCAACTCGAAAACGGCCAGCTCGAAAACGAAATGGTGACGATTGAAATCGAGGAGCAGCCGCCGATGTTGTTTGACTTTTTGCAAGGGGCGGGCATCGAGCAGATGGGCGTCAATATGCAAGATGCGTTAAGCAGCCTCATGCCGAAGCGGCGCAAAAAGCGGCGCCTCAAAGTGAGCGAAGCGCGAAAAGTGCTCATCAACGAAGAGGCGCAAAAGCTGATCGACATGGATGAAGTGACGCAAGAAGCGATTCGCCTTGCCGAGCAGTCCGGCATCATTTTTATCGATGAAATCGACAAAATCGCCCGCAGCGGGGCGGTGTCCGGTTCGGCCGATGTCTCGCGCGAAGGGGTGCAGCGCGACATTTTGCCGATTGTCGAAGGTTCGACCGTTATGACGAAATACGGGCCGGTCAAAACGGACCACATCTTATTCATCGCCGCCGGGGCGTTCCATATGGCGAAGCCGTCTGATTTGATCCCTGAGCTGCAAGGCCGTTTCCCGATTCGCGTCGAACTGGCGAAACTTTCCGTCGATGATTTCGTAAGAATATTAGTCGAGCCGGACAACGCCCTCATCAAACAGTATCAAGCTCTTTTGGCCACGGAAGGTATAAATCTTGAATTTTCTGACGATGCTATTCGTAAGATTGCCGAAGTGGCGTTTGAAGTGAATCAGACGACCGATAACATCGGCGCGCGCCGGCTGCATACCATCTTGGAAAAACTGCTTGAAGAATTGCTGTTTGAAGCGCCGGACATCGGCATCGACAAAGTCGTCATCACGCCGCAGTATGTCGAGCAAAAGCTCGGCGACATCGTCAAAAACAAAGATTTACGCGAATTTATTTTGTGAGGAGGAGATGAAAACGATGAATTTATTAGAAAAAACGCGAAAAATTAACGCGATGCTGCAAAAAGCAGCCGGGCGGCCGGTCAATTTCAAAGAAATGGCCGAAACGCTTTGCGAAGTGATTGAAGCCAATGTGTTTGTCGTTAGCCGCCGCGGCAAGCTGCTCGGTTTCGCCATTAAGCAATCGATTGAAAACGAGCGGATGAAACGGATGCTCGAGGAGCGGCAGTTTCCGGAAGAATATACGAAAAACTTGTTCAACATTACGGAAACGTCTCCTAACATTGATATTAACAGCGAATATACAGCGTTTCCAGTGGAAAATCGTGACTTGTTCAAAACCGGCTTGACGACGATCGTCCCGATCAACGGCGGCGGGGAACGGCTCGGCACCCTCATTTTGTCGCGTCTTGACCGCGAGTTTGATAACGACGATCTCATTTTGGCCGAATACGGAGCGACGGTCGTCGGCATGGAAATTTTGCGGGAAAAGGCGGAAGAGATCGAGGAAGAAGCGCGCAGCAAAGCGGTTGTGCAAATGGCGATCAGCTCGCTGTCTTACAGCGAACTTGAAGCGATTGAGCATATTTTTGAAGAGCTTGACGGAACGGAAGGGCTGCTTGTCGCGAGCAAAATCGCCGACCGCGTCGGCATCACCCGTTCGGTTATCGTCAACGCCTTGCGCAAGCTTGAGAGCGCCGGGGTCATTGAATCGCGTTCGCTCGGCATGAAAGGAACGTACATTAAAGTATTGAACGATAAATTTTTAAGCGAACTGGAAAAATTGAAGTCAAGCTAAACGGCGTGGCCGTCTCAACCCGCTAGGGATTTTTGCCTAGCGGGTTTTGTTTCCAGAGACCGTGATTCAATCGTGCATACCGCTTCCTGCCATCGTTTCTCAAATCGAAAAACATTGCAGCACTGCACACTTTTCCTCATCGATCAGGAAACCAATCGTTTTCACCAGCCTTCGAACAACGACGAGGGGAGAAAAATAGTACCAAGTTCCGGCTATACATTGGGTTTTCTTTCCCGTAAAATGAAATCTAGCAGAAATTGTCGAAAAATAGGATAAAAGAGGGGATTCCATTGTCGTTGTTCTCACCGACGATCCACTGGCTCGAGCAAGGACTCCGTTACGCTTCGCTCCGCCAGCAGGCGATTGCTGACAACATCGCCAACGCCGATACGCCGGGCTATAAGGCGAAAGACGTGCGATTTCAGGCGGAACTCGAGCGGGCGCTTCAGTTTGAAGCAAAACGGACGAACCCGAAGCATTTTTCGTTTTCGAGTGAACAAAGCGGAAAAATCATCGTGACGACCAACGCCAACATGAGTTACAATCATAATGGAAATAGTGTCGACATTGATCAAGAAATGTCAAAATTAGCAGAAACCCAAATTTATTACAACGCGTTGGTCGACCAGATGAATGGGAAGTTTGCAACGCTAAAAACGGTGATCAAAGGAGGGAAATAGGCGGTGTCGATGTTTCAAAGCTTGAACATCTCCGCTTCGGCGCTCACGGCCCAGCGGTTGCGCATGGATGTCATTTCGTCCAACATCGCCAACGTCGATACCACGCGGGCGCGCTTGGTCAACGGCGAGTGGGAACCGTACCGCCGCAAAGTGGTCATATTTGAGCCGCGCGGTGCTCAATTTTCTAGCTATCTGCAGGCCGCCATCGGACGGGCGGAGCCGGCAGGAGGTGGAGTGGAGGTGCGAGAAATTGCCGAGGATCCCGCGCCGTTTAAGCTCGTGTACGATCCGGATCACCCGGACGCCAACGCCGATGGCTACGTTCGCCTGCCGAACGTGGATCCGCTCAAGGAAATGGTCGACTTGATCGGGGCGACTCGCTCCTATGAAGCGAACGTCACGGCGTTGAACGCCTCCAAAGGCATGTTGATGAAGGCGTTGGAAATTGGGAAATAGTTCGTAAGGAGGATGGGCGATGATCGATGGAGTCAACCGCGTCGGATTGGGAATGACCGCGGCCGTTTCCCCTCCGGTGAAACCGGCTGCGGCGCAAAAGCAGTTTGCCGCTTTTTTTAAAGAAGCGCTCAACCGAGTCAACGAGGCGCAACTTCAAGCGGATGAGCTGACGGAAAAGCTTGTTCGCGGGGAAAATGTCCAACTGCATGATGTGATGATCGCAGGGCAAAAGGCGAGCATCGCCCTGCAGCTGACGCTCGAAGTTCGCAATAAGGCGATTGAGGCTTACCAAGAAATGATGCGCATGCCATTGTAACGACCATGAACAGCATTACATATGGAAGCGGCCGTCATCACGGTGCGATGGCGGTGGGCAGCTCGATTATCGGGGGAATCGTATGAGAGACAAATGGAAAGAGTGGTGGGGCCGGGCTCGCGCGTTTTGGCAAGAACGGACGAAAAGACAAAAACGGCTCACGCTCGCCGTAGCGGCTGCTATGCTCGCGGCTGCCGGCATCGCGATCTTTTTGGCGACGAGAACAGAAATGGTGCCGCTTTACAGCAACTTGACGCCGCAGGAAGCTGGGCAAATCAAGGCGACGCTCGATGAGCGTGGCGTGCCGGCTGAAGTGGTGGACGGCGGCACGACGATTCAAGTACCAAAAGAGCAAGTCGACGCCTTGAAAGTGGAGCTGGCCGCCGAAGGCATTCCGAACAGTGGAATGATCGACTATTCCTTTTTTGGTCAAAACGCGAGCTTCGGCATGACCGACAACGAGTTTAATATGGTGAAGTTAAAAGCGATGCAGACAGAGCTCGCCAACTTGATCAAAACGATCGACGGCGTGCAAGATGCGAAAGTGATGATTACGCTTCCGCAGCCGAGCGTATTCGTTTCTGATGAAAAAGGGGAAGCCTCGGCTTCGATCGTGCTGAAGACGAAGCCGGGCTACCGGTTTAGCGACGAGCAAATTCGCGCGCTCTATCACCTCGTCGCGAAAAGTGTTCCTAATCTCTCTACAGATAATATCGTCATTATGAATCAGTTTTTTGAGTATTTTGATTTGAAAAATGACGGCGAAAATTCGACAGGAACGACATTCGCTTCGCAGCAGCAAATCAAAAAACAAATCGAACGCGACATCCAGCGCCAAGTGCAGCAGCTGCTTGGCACGATGATGGGGCAGGATAAAGTCGTCGTTTCCGTGACAGCCGATGTCGATTTCACGCAAGAAAAGCGGGAAGAAAACTTAGTCGCCCCGGTCGATGAGAAAAACAATAAAGGCATTGCGGTCAGCGTCCAACGCATCAAAGAAGCGTATTCGGGAAGCGGGGCGCGCCCGGGCGGCGCGGCCGGAACGGGCACGAACGAAGTGCCGGGCTATCAGTCCGCCAACGGCGACACAAACGGCGATTACGAGCGGACTGAGGAGACGGTCAACAACGAGGTCAACAGAATTAAAAAACAAATCGTGGAAAGTCCGTACAAAATCCGCGACTTAGGCATCCAAGTGATGGTGGAGCCGCCGAAGCCGAATGATCCGAATTCGCTGCCGCCGGAAACGGTCAACGACATTCAAAAGCTGCTAGGGACGATCGTGCGGACGTCGATCGACAAAGGCGAGGGGCAAACGCTCACCGATCAGGACATCAACAACCGCATCGTTGTGTCCGTACAAAAATTCAACGGCAAACCGACGTTTACAGAAACAGCGCCAGCAAGGCCGGCATGGTGGTGGTACGCCGCCGGCGGCGGAGCGCTCTTGCTGATCGCTTTGCTGTTGTTCTTCTGGCTGCGCCGCCGCCGCGAGGACGAAGAGGAAGAGGAAGAGTTTCCGCTCGCTCCGTCGATGGCGGAGCCGGAGTTGCCGGAGCCGCCGGAGACGGAGTCGGTGATGCGCCGCCGGCAGCTTGAGCGCCTAGCGAAAGAAAAGCCGGACGAGTTTGCCAAACTATTAAAAACGTGGCTATCGGAAGAGTAGGAGGAACGGCGTATGGCAAAGCGTGAACGGAAAGGCGGGCTGACGGGCAGACAGAAGGCGGCCATCCTCCTCATTTCCCTTGGCCCGGACGTATCGGCCTCTGTCTATAAGCACTTATCCGAAGACGACATTGAAAAATTGACATTGGAAATTTCCAACGTCCGCCAAGTGACGGCCGACCAAAAAGAAGAAGTGCTCGAAGAGTTCCGTCAGCTCGCGGTAGCGCAAGATTACATCGCCCAAGGCGGCATCGCCTACGCGAAAGAAGTGCTGGAACGAGCGCTCGGCCCAGACAAAGCGATGAGCATCATCCATCGGCTGACATCGGCGCTGATGGTGCGTCCGTTTGACTTCGCCCGCAAAGCCGACCCGATGCAGCTGTTAAACTTCATCCAAAACGAGCATCCACAAACGATCGCTCTCATTCTCTCCTATTTGGAGCCGGCGCAGGCCGGGCAAATTTTGTCCGCGCTTCCGCAGGAAATGCAGGCCGATGTCGCCCGGCGCATCGCGCTGATGGACAGCACATCGCCTGAAATTATCAGCGAAGTCGAACAAATTTTGGAGCGGCGGCTGTCGGCAACGTTCGTCCAAGACTACACGCAAGCTGGCGGAATCGAAGCGGTCGTCGAGGTGTTGAACCAAGTCGATCGAAGCACGGAGCGAACGATTTTGGATGCGTTGGAAATACAAGATCCGGAGTTGGCTGAGGAAATCAAAAAACGAATGTTTGTATTTGAAGATATCGTCACGCTTGACAACCGCGCCATCCAGCGCGTCATTCGCGAAGTCGACAACAACGACCTCATGCTGGCCTTGAAGGTGGCAAGCGAGGAAGTGAAAGACGTTGTCTTCCGCAACATGTCGGCGCGAATGGCAGAGACGTTCAAAGAAGAGATGGAATATATGGGACCGGTTCGGCTCCGGGATGTCGAGGAAGCCCAGTCGCGCATTGTTGGCATCATTCGCCGCCTTGAAGAGGCCGGTGAAATCGTCATCGCCCGCGGGGGAGGAGATGATATCATTGTCTAATGTGATTAAAGCGCCAACGGTGGCGGCGCGCGCAGGCAAAAAAATCATCGCCGTGCATCATCCGCTCGCCGTCGGTCTTTCGGAAATCGATGGCAGGCCCGAGGAAATGGAAGCGGTCGTTGCCGCTAGGGAAGAAGCGGCCGAGCTTCGCCGACAAACTGAGCAATATTGCCAGACGATGCGCGAACAGCTCGCGCGCGAACAAGAGCAATGGCAGGCCGAAAAAGAGCGGCTCATGCAAGAAGCGCGCGCCCAAGGGTATGAAGACGGCTACGCAGCCGGGCACGCGGCGGCGCTCAGCGAGCATCGCGAATGGGTGGAACAGGCGCGGCGCACGGCGGAGCGGGCGAACAGCGAGTTTTACGCCCGCATCGAAGCGACGGCGGAAACGATGCTCGAAGTGGCGCTAAAAGCGGCAGAACGCATTCTTGGCGCCGCGCTTGAGAACGATCGGAACGCGTTTTTACCGCTTGTTCTGCAAGCGTTGCAAGAAGTGCGGCGGCAGACGGAAGTGGCCGTTTACGTTCACCCGCATTGCTACGAAATGGTGACGGAACAGCAAGAGCGGCTGAAATCCGTTTTTCCGCAGCGCGTCGATTTGTTCATTTATCCCGATGATACGCTGCCGGAATACGGCTGCCTCGTTGAAACGCCGTTCGGGCGCATTGATGCAAGCGTCGATACCCAGCTGGAACGGCTGCGCGAGGCGCTTTTCCGGCGGCTGAAGGAGGAAACGTCCCCTGAACTGGCAGGCGCTTCTTGATGAAATGGCTGTGGCTGACTTGTATCGACGATTTGGTAAAGTATCACGCGTCATCGGATTAATGACGGAATCGAAAGGGCCGGAAAGTTCGATCGGCGACCTTTGCTACATTCATGAAGCGAGCGGCCGCCGCAAAATCCCCGCTGAAGTCGTCGGCTTTCATGAGCAGCACGTGTTGCTCATGCCGTTTTCCGCCATGACGCACATCGCCCCGGGCTGTCTCGTCGAGGCGGCTGGCAAACCGCTCGAAGTGCATGTCGGTGAGGCGCTGATCGGCACGGTTTTGGATCCGCTCGGCTACCCGCTTGACGGAAGCGCGCTGCCTTTAGGCGTAAAGCCCGTGTCGGTCGAGCGCGATCCACCCAATCCGCTCACCCGGCCGCCGATCGCCGAGCCGCTTGAAGTCGGAGTTCGCGTGATCGATAGTTTGCTTTCCGTCGGCAAAGGGCAACGGGTTGGAATTTTTGCCGGCTCCGGCGTCGGCAAAAGCACCTTGATGGGGATGATCGCCCGCCATACATCGGCTGATGTCAACGTCATTGCCCTGATCGGCGAGCGCGGCCGCGAAGTGCGTGAATTTTTGGAGCGCGATCTCGGTCCAGACGGCCTCGCTCGCTCGATTGTCGTCGTCGCTACGTCCGACCAGCCGGCGTTGATGCGCGTGAAGGGGGCCTATACGGCGACAGCGATCGCCGAATATTTCCGCGACCAAGGGGCCGATGTCATGCTCATGATGGACTCGGTCACTCGCGTCGCCATGGCGCAGCGGGAGATCGGGCTGGCCGTCGGCGAGCCTCCGACGACAAAAGGCTACACGCCATCCGTGTTCGCCCTGTTGCCCAAGCTGCTGGAACGGGCCGGAACAAACGCGTCCGGGACGATCACGGCCTTTTATACGGTGCTTGTCGACGGCGATGACATGAATGAACCGATCGCTGATGCGGTGCGCGGCATTTTGGACGGCCATCTTGTGCTCGAGCGCCAGCTGGCCAACAAAGGGCATTATCCGGCGATTAACGTGCTGAAAAGCGTCAGCCGCGTCATGCCCCACATCATCAGCGCCGAGCATCGCGAAGCAGCGAATCGGCTTCGTCGCCTTCTGTCCACTTATATGGATTCGGAAGATTTGATTCAAATTGGGGCGTACAAGCACGGATCATCCCGTGAAATTGATGAAGCGATTCAGTTTTACCCGCGCATTATGGCGTTTTGCCGCCAGGAGATCGACGAAAAAACGACTCGCGAGGAAAGCATTGAGGCGCTGTTCCGTCTGGTGTCGGCCGGGTGATGGAAACGTGCGCCATCTTCACGGGGGAAAGGGTGAACAAACGTGATGACGACGTTTCGGTTGCAAAAAATATGGGCGATGAAAGAAAAAGAAAAGCAAGCGGCGCTTGGGGAATACGAAGCGGCGGTGCGCAAGTTTGAACAGGCGGCCGAAACACTGTACCGGCTGCTGAAGGAAAAAGAACGAGGCGAAGCGGTCCGGGACGAACAGTTGCGAGCCGGCCTGTCCATCGGGGCCATCCGCCATATGTTGCACTATCTCGCCAACATGGAACGGACGATCGATCATTATCAGCTCGTCGTTATGCAGGCGCGCGAGCAGATGCAACGCCGGCAGCGGCGCTTGGTCGAGCTGAACATCGAAGCGAAAAAATATGAAAAAATGCATGAGCGCGCGCAACAATGGGCCAAGCAGCTCGAAAAAGAGGCGGAGCGCCGCTTCTTTGATGAAATGGCCATCCAGCGGTTTGCGCGCCAAGGAGAGTTGTAGATGGCGGGAAGCAACATCGAACAGGAACAACAGACGAGCCGCTGGCAATGGCTCTTGTTCGTCGTGATCATCCCAAGCGTGTTTGCCGCTTTCTTCCTTTTGTTGATTTTGAACGCCGCCGGTGTTGACGCGGCGAAAACGGCAGAGCAATGGGTCACGAACGTTCCGTTTGTTTCGGAATGGACCGATTGGAAGAAAAAGGAGAAAACGATCCGCGAGGCGATGGCCAAGCAACAAGAAACGATCGCACGGCAAAAGCGAACGATCGATGAGCAGCAAAACCAAATTCGCCAGCTCAAAAATGAACTGGCGGCCAAAGAAAAAGAGCTGGCGCGGTTGACAGCCCCCGCCGCCGAACCCGACAAGCCGGCGGCTTCCGCTGCGGAGGCTGCGTCTCCTTCCGTCGATGTCGCGAGTCTGTATGGCGCGATGTCAGACAAGCAGGCAGCGGCCGTTTTAACCGAGCTTTCCGAGAGCGAGGCGCTTGATGTGTTAAGCAAGATGGACCGCGACAAAGCGGCGGCGATTTTGGACAAAATGCCGGCGAAACAAGCAGCGAAGCTGTTGTCCTCGCTGAGCAAATTGACGATGGGAGAGGAGGCGGCCCAATGAATGTGACGTTGACAGCCCGTTCGCCGCAGGCCGTGGGCGATCAGTCCGCCCCGGCGCCGCTTAAAAAGGAAACCGGGCCCAGCGGGGCATTCGCACAATTGCTCGCACATAAACAGACCGAACCCTTCCCGGTGGAAACGGCGGTGGCGGAGCGGCCCCCTTTGCCGGAAAACAAAGCGGAACAACTTGAAAACAAAGTGGAACAACTTGAAAACAAAGCGGAACAAACCGATGGACAGGGCGGTTTCGAGTGGCTTTCCTTTTTTACTGGCCCGACGATCGGAATTTTTCCGGCGTTCCGTTGTTTACAAACCGGAGATGACCAAATGGTTGTCGCAAAAGAGGGGCAACTCATTTCTTCTCAGCCTGATCGCAAAGGCCAACGTTCATCCATTGACATCGGGGCGCTTGAGCTTGGGAGAGAGGGGAGAATGGCCGCGTATGAAGGGGGGCGCTTGACTGCGATCGTCGAACAGGCATCGAACCGCGATAGTAACCGTTTGTCGGCAGAGGGAGCGTCCTATGCTTGGTCATATAAGGCGAACCAAGGGGTTGCTCAGCAGCACGCTGAAATGACATCCATCCCTCTATCTTCTTTGGCGCTGGCGGGAGAACATGAACAACAAGCGCTCGGCTCGGTTCTCCCCGTTGATGTCAGCCCTACCGTCTCTGCTCACGAGCGGCTTTCGCTTCGCAGAGAGGACGGAGTGCGAACGGATGGACAGGCAGGATTTTCTGCCCATCCGACTTCTTGGTTCTCTCCGCCGCTCGGTTCAGACAGCCAGACGAGCCAAGCGGAAAATGGACATTCGGATTTTGTTGTTGACCAAGTCGCCCGCGCTTTGCGGCTGGGACGTTGGATGCGGCTCCCGGGCGGGGCGGCGCAGCTCGTCATCCGTCTTCATCCCGAGCATCTTGGCACAGTGACGGTGAAAATGACGCACGAGGGCGGGAAGCTGACCGCTAAGCTGCTCGTCGCCAACGATGCGGTGAAAGAGTTGCTTCACGCTCATCTGCCGCAGCTCACCCAGCTGCTTGATGCGAGCCAGATCACGGTTGAAAAGTGGACGGTTTGGACCGATTGGGAGGGCTCTTCGTTGCCGCCGCAGTCCGAGGGGCGTCAAGGCGGCCGCCAACATAATGAATCGCGGCGGGAACAAAAGCGGGAATCATCGCCTTCTTCCTCGTTTGCATTAGACGGGGTGGAGGCGGATGAATAGGAGGATGAAAAATGACAACAAACGCCATTGATTCGAATTTGTGGCTGGCTAACGCCGCTCAGCCGGAGTCGAAAACGGGAAATCGCATGTTAGGGAAAGACGATTTTTTAAAAATTTTGCTCGCCCAGTTGCAAAACCAAGATCCTCTCAATCCGCTGGAAGATAAAGATTTTATTTCACAAATGGCGAATTTTTCTTCGCTCGAGCAAATGATGAATATTGCTAATTTAATGCAACAATGGATGCAAACGAGCCACCGCGATATGCTTTTGCGCTATAGTGAATGGATCGGCAAAACGGTTTCTTGGCTGGATGGTAGCGACGTCAAACAAGCGGTTGTTCAATCTGTCCAACAAAAGGACGGACAGGTGGTTTTAGGGCTTGAAAATGGTGCGATGATCGCGGCCGATCAGGTTATCAAAGTCGAACAAACATCGTAAAGGGGAGAGAAATCGATGCTTCGTTCCATGTATTCGGGCATTGGTGCCATGCGCAATTTCCAGACGAAACTGGATGTGATCGGAAACAATATTGCCAATGTCAACACATACGGCTTTAAAAAAGGAAGAACGATTTTTAAAGATTTAATGAGTCAAACGATCTCCGGGGCGAGCGCTCCAGGCGCTGGCCGCGGCGGAACGAATCCAAAACAGGTGGGGCTTGGCGCCCAGCTGGCCGCCATTGACACCGTTCATACCCAAGGAAGCTTGCAAACAACGGGTCGGGTGCTTGATTTGGCCATTTCCGGCGACGGATTTTTCGTCATCGGCGATTCGTCCGGAAACAATCGTCTGTATACGAGAGCAGGAAACTTCTATCTTGATTCACAAGGCTATATTGTGAATGCGGATGGCCAATATCTGCTTGGGACGGGAGGGCGTACGATCAAAATTCCTGCCGACGCTAAAAACATCAGCATTGGCTCGGATGGAATGGTGAACTATGTTGATGCCAACGGCGCATTACAACAAGCGGGACAAATTCAATTGGCGAAATTCGTTAATAACGATGCATTAGAAAAAGTAGGGAACAACTTGTTCCGTGACACAGCCAACTCCGGCCAGCCGACAACAGGGACGCCCGGTACGGGGGGAACCGGAACGATTGTCTCCGGATCGCTGGAAATGTCCAATGTGGATTTAGCGGAAGAATTTACGGAGATGATTGTTGCCCAGCGCGGTTTCCAAGCGAACACGCGCATCATTACCACCTCGGATGAAATTTTGCAAGAGCTCGTGAACTTGAAAAAATAGAATAGGAGGTAGGGCGTGAGCGGCTTTCTCTCGCCCGCTTTTGCCGATGATTTCATTGACGAAGCTCAACGGCAAACGGTTTACGCTCAATGCGCTGTACATTGAACAAGTCGAAGCGTTTCCCGACACGACCGTAACGTTGACAAACGGTAAAAAATTCGTCGTCCGCGAAACGGTTGAGCAAGTGACGGCGCTCGCAAGCGAATTTTATCGGCAAATCGGCATGTTTCGCTTATCGGGAGCAGGAGGATTGGACAGTGAAAGGGAATAAGGCAATGAAACTGATGATTGTTTTGTTGGCGGTCATCGCCTTGGCCGGCACAGCGGTGCTGATGGCGGTGACGAAGATGGGGAATGCCAAAGAGCAGGAGGCGCCGAGCGCTGACGAACTGGCGGAAAGCTCGATCGACATTCCGGAGATGACAACGAATTTAGCCGATGGCCGCTATATTAAAATCGCATTTAAAATCCAAACGGATAGTGACAAAGCGCGGGCAGAGGCGGAGAAGCGCGATTTTCAAATTAAGGATGTGATCATTGAACAACTGGCGGAAATGAAAGCGGCCGACTTTAAAGGAAAAGAAGGAATGGCGGCATTAAAAGAACGGCTGAAGCGCGACATCAATGGGTTGATGCAGGAAGGGAAAGTAGAGAATGTCTACATCACTTCCTTTATCCTCCAATAGCCTGCCGACTAAAGGGGGGAAGGTGAGATGACAGCCGGGGAAGTATTGTCACAAAGCGAAATTGACGCGCTGTTGGCCGCGCTTTCCACCGGGGAAATGAGCGCGGAAGAATTGAAAAAAGAAGAAGAAGGACGGCGCGTCAAAGCGTACGACTTCCGGCGGGCGCTTCGGTTTTCGAAAGACCAGATTCGCAGTTTGACGCGCATTCACGAAAACTTCGCCCGCCTGTTGACAACGTTTTTTTCCGCCCAGCTGCGCACGTATGTGCAAATTTCGGTCGCTTCGGCCGATCAGATCCCATACGAAGAGTTCGTCCGCTCCATTCCGAAGATGACGGTAATCAACGTCTTCGAGGTGCCGCCGCTGAATGGCCACGTGCTTTTGGAAGTCAACCCGAATATCGCCTATGCCATGTTGGATCGGGTGATGGGCGGACGCGGCGTTGGCATGGACAAAGTGGATCAGCTGACGGAGATCGAAACGCGCATCATGTCCAATTTGTTTGACAAAGCATTTGTCCACTGGCGTGATGCGTGGGAGTCGGTGGCTGAGGTCGATCCGCTGTTTGTCGATTTTGAAGTCAATCCGCAGTTTTTGCGCATGATTGCGCCGAATGACACCGTTGTCGTCATTTCGCTCAACACGCAAGTTGGTGAAGCGCGCGGCATGATGAACGTTTGCATTCCGCACGTCGTGCTCGAGCCGATCATGCCGCGGCTGTCGGTGCATTATTGGATGCAGGCGCAAACAAGGGATCGTTCCCCCGAGGAAGCGAAACAGTTGGAACAGCGCGTCCGTGCGGCCAAGCTGCCGATCATTGCCGAGCTCGGCACCGCGTCCATTACGATCAACGAATTTCTTCAGCTCGAGGTCGGCGATGTGATCCAACTTGAGCAGTCCATCCATGAACCGCTGGTCGTCAAAATCGGCCATATCCCGAAATTTATCGGCCAGCCCGGCAAGCGGAACAAAAAGCTGGCGGTGCAAATTTTAGCGATGAGCGAGGGGGACGGAGACAGCCATGATGAATGATGGAATGCTTTCACAAGATGAAATCGATGCGTTGTTGCGCGGAATGGGCAACAGTGAAGGGATCCCGGCGCTTCATGACATCTTTTCTCCACTGGAACAGGACGCTATTGGGGAAATAGGCAATATTTCCTTTGGCAGTTCGGCCACCGCGCTGTCAATGCTCTTGAATCAAAAGGTGGAAATTACGACGCCGAACGTGTCCGTAATTGAACGGTCGAAAATCGCCGATGAATTCCCCCATCCGTATGTCGCCATTCAAGTCAACTACACGGACGGGTTTCTGGGAACGAATTTGCTCGTCATCGAGCAGCATGATGCGGCGGTGATCGCCGATTTAATGTTGGGCGGCGACGGAACGGCGGTGAATGATGAGCTTGGCGAGATTCA
Organism: Geobacillus icigianus; assembly: GCF_000750005.1. Taxonomy (GTDB): domain Bacteria; phylum Bacillota; class Bacilli; order Bacillales; family Anoxybacillaceae; genus Geobacillus; species Geobacillus icigianus. Next base: position 53,610 of record NZ_JPYA01000186.1, read on the forward strand.
ATTGAGCGCGGTTCAAGAAGCGATGAACCAAATGATGGGGTCGGCAGCAACATCGATGTCGACGGTTTTTGGCAAGCGAGTGGACATTTCTCCGCCGACGCTTCATCTTCTTGATTTGTCCGAAGGAAAAGGACTGGAGTATTTGCCGGATGAGGAGTTTTTCATTAAAGTGTCCTTCCGGTTGAAGGTCGGTGAGTTGATCGACTCCAACATTATGCAGCTGTTGCCGGTGGATTTCGCCAAGGAATTGGTTGGCTTGTTGCTTGGGCCTCCTTCCGAGCCGAAAGATGTGGAAGAGCGGACGGAGCCGGCGCACGCGCGCGCCATGCCCGCTGATGGGCCCGATCCTAGTCCGACACCGGCGAATGTGGGGGGAGCGATGGTTTCCCAGCCCGCCGGCCGACCGGGACAAGCTTCGGCCGAGCGCGTGAAGGAAGCGGACGTTCGGCCTGTCCAAACCGCCGATTTTGCTGAATTTGACGCTCCATCGTTAGCGGCTGCTGAGACGCGCAATTTGGAACTGCTGTTTGATGTTCCGCTGCAAGTGACGGTGGAGCTCGGGCGGACGAAACGTTCCGTGCAAGAGATTTTGCAGCTGTCAACGGGGTCCATTATTGAATTGGACAAACTGGCCGGGGAGCCGGTTGATATTTTTGTCAACAATAAGCTGATTGCCAAAGGCGAAGTCGTCGTCATCGACGAAAACTTTGGGGTGCGCATCACCGATATTATGAGCCAAAGCGATCGGTTAAAACGGCTAAAATAACAGGCATGCAGGAGGTAGGAATCATGGCAAGAGTGCTTGTCGTTGATGATGCAGCGTTTATGCGTATGATGATCAAAGACATTTTGACGAAAAACGGCCACGAGGTGGTCGCGGAAGCAGCTGACGGGCGGCAGGCGGTCGAAAAGTACAAAGAGACGCGCCCTGACATCGTGACGATGGACATTACGATGCCGGAGATGGACGGGATCGCCGCGCTCAAAGAGATCAAAAAAATCGACAGCAACGCCAAAGTCATTATGTGCTCCGCAATGGGGCAGCAAGCGATGGTCATTGACGCCATTCAAGCCGGAGCGAAAGATTTCGTCGTCAAGCCGTTCCAAGCTGACCGCGTCATTGAAGCGATCAACAAAACGATTGGGTAGGCGGCCAACGGTGAACATCGTGCCCATGAAGTGGTGGACGGCTGTCGTGATGGCGGCGGCGATCGTGCTTGGCGGAATGCCGGCAGCGGCCGCGCAAAATCCGACGGTCGCTGATTGTCTCAAGCATCCGGACGCGTGCGGACCGGACGTTCCGGCTCGCGGATCGGAGACAGCGCCCGCTCCCGCAGCGGATGCCGTTTCCGCCTCCGATGTGCTCCGTTTGATCGGAGCGACCGCTTTTGTTCTCCTGCTTCTTTATGCGCTCTTGAAATGGCTTGGCCGCCGCCAGCAGTTGTTGTCGAACTCCAAAGGTGTCATCGAGCATCTGGGCGGAACGAGCGTCGGGGCGAACCGTTCCGTTCAGTTGGTGAAAGTTGGGCGCCGGTTGCTTGTCATCGGCGTTGCCGACTCCATTCAACTGCTTCGAGAGATCGAGGATGAGGAGGAAATCAGCGAGCTGCTGGCTCAACACCGCAATCGGGTGGAACGAATGACGGAATTTGGCCGGTTTGGCGTCCGCCTTCGCGAACAGTGGATGGCCAAAATGAAGGGGGAAACCAACTCCTCCCGGCCGTTTTCGGCGCTGTTGACTGAGGAGATGAAGCGAATGGCTGAAAAGCGGAACGAATGGCTCAAGCGCGTGAAAGAGAAAGGGACGGGCGGCGATGAATGAATTCGTCCATATGTTTCAGTCGATGGCTCCCGAACACGTCTCGACATCGGTGAAGCTGCTGCTGTTGCTAACGGTTTTGTCGATTGCTCCCGGCATTTTAATCATGATGACTTGTTTTACGCGCATCGTCATTGTGCTGTCGTTCGTGCGCACGGCGCTCGGGACGCAACAAATGCCGCCGAACCAAGTGCTCGTCGGGCTCGCCTTGTTTTTAACCTTTTTCATTATGGCGCCGACATGGAAAGAAATCAACGACCAGGCGCTACAGCCGCTGTTCAATGACCAAATCAACTTGGATGAGGCGTACGAGCGGGCCGCCGTTCCGCTGAAGCAATTTATGAGCGAGCATACAAGGCAGAAAGATTTGGCGCTGTTTTTGTCTTACAGTGGCGCCAAGCAGCCGAAAACGGTCCGCGACATTCCTTTGTCTGCGCTTGTGCCGGCGTTTGCGATCAGCGAATTGAAGACGGCGTTTCAAATGGGATTTATGCTTTTCATTCCGTTTCTCGTCATCGATATGATTGTCGCGAGCGTCCTCATGTCGATGGGGATGATGATGCTGCCGCCGGTGATGATTTCGCTGCCGTTTAAAATTTTATTGTTTGTTCTCGTCGATGGATGGCATTTAGTCATCAAATCATTGCTGCAAAGTTTTCAATAAAAGAATTGGGTGGCGTGGATGAGTGCGGATTTGATCATTCGCCTTGCTGAACAAGGGATTTATATGACGTTGGTCGTCTGCGGGCCGCTGTTGCTGTTGTCGCTTGTCATCGGGCTTGTCGTCAGCGTGTTTCAGGCCGCGACGCAAATCCAGGAGCAGACGCTCGCCTTTGTGCCGAAAATTGTCGCCGTTTTGCTTGGGTTTGTGTTTTTTGGCCCGTGGATGCTCTCGAAAATGGTGTCGTATGCGCACGATATTTTGAACAATCTTGCTTCATTTATAGGCTGATCGGCAATGGAACAACTATGGACTTATTTTCCGGCGTTTTTGCTCGTCTTTGTGCGCACCGCTTCGTTCTTTGCGGCGCTGCCGCTCTTTTCGTACCGGGCGGTGCCGAATGCTTACAAAATCGGCTTGGCGTTTTTTTTCAGCTGGCTCGTTTTTTGGGCGCTGCCCAAATCACCGGTGGCGCTTGACGGCGTTTACGTGTTGCTCGTCTTGAAAGAGGCGCTCATCGGCTTAGGGCTCGGGCTGTTGGCGGCGATCATCATGGCCGCGGTGCAAATCGCCGGCGGGCTGATCGATTTTCAAATCGGGTTTGCCATCGCCAATGTGATCGATCCGCAAACGGGGGCGCAAAGCCCGCTGCTCGGCCAATACCTTCATTCGTTGGCGTTGCTCTTGTTGCTTTCGCTCGACGGCCACCATTTGTTGCTTGACGGCCTCTTTTCCAGCTACCACTGGCTGCCGCTTGATCAGTGGCCGCATGTGGCCGATGGACGGGCAGCGGACTATATGGTGCGCTTGTTCGCAGCGATGTTCGCCGCCGCGCTGCAAATGGCCGCCCCGCTCGTCGGTTCGCTCTTTTTGGTCGATGTGGCGCTTGGCCTAGTCGCCCGCGCGGTGCCGCAAATGAACATTTTTGCTGTCGGTTTTTCTGTCAAGACAGCGGCGGCGTTTTTGCTGTTGACGGCGGTGATTGGCACGATGCTGCTTTCTGCGCGCGGACTGTTCCAGCTCATGTTTTCTTCGCTGCGCGGCTTCATGCAGCTGTTGGGGGGCTCGTAAGATGAGCGAATGGCGGCTTGATTTGCAGTTTTTTGCTGGTGAAAAAACAGAAAAAGCGACGCCGCGCAAACGGCAGGAAGTGCGCGACAAAGGTCAGGTGGCTAAAAGCGCCGATTTAGTTGCGGCCGCTGTGCTGCTCGGCGCGCTTCTCGCCCTGTTCCTAGCCGGAGGATACGAGCGCGACGGGTTGCTTCGCCTGTTTGCCCGCGCGTTGACCGATTACGCCACGACACCGCTGACGATCGATTCGCTTCACCTTCTGTTTCTTGACTGGCTTCGCCACGGGGCCTTGCTGTTGGCACCCATCTTTGCCGCGGCGGTGTTTGCCGCTTGGTTGGCCAACTTTTTGCAAGTCGGCGCCCTTTTTACCGTCGAACCGCTGAAAATGGACTGGAATCGGCTCAACCCGGTGCAAGGGGTGAAGCGGCTCGTTTCGTTGCGCGCGGTCGTGGAGATGGTAAAATCGGTATTAAAGGCGGGCGTGATCGGCGCCGTCGTGTTCGCCGTGCTGTTGGCGGAAAAAAGCAAGCTGTTGGCGCTTGCATCGCAGCCGGTCGCCGGCGCGCTTGCCGAAATCGGCAGCTTGACCGTGAAAATGGGGTTGTATGCCGCTATGGCGCTCTTGTTTTTGTCATTGTTTGATTACTTGTACCAACGATTTGAATTTGAAAAAAACATTCGCATGTCCAAGCAAGACATCAAAGACGAGTATAAAAAGACGGAAGGCGACCCGCTCATCAAATCGCGCATCAAGCAAAAACAGCGCGAGATGGCCATGCGGCGGATGATGCAGGAAGTGCCCAAAGCGGATGTCGTCATCACCAACCCGACGCATTACGCCGTTGCCCTCCAGTATGAAGATGGCAAGATGGAAGCGCCGGTCGTCGTGGCGAAAGGAGCGGACTATATGGCGCTGAAAATCAAGGAAGTGGCGAAAGCCCACGGCGTGGTGACCGTGGAGAATCGTCCGCTGGCGCAGGCGCTCTACCGCCAGACGGAAGTCGGCGACATGATTCCGGAGGCGTTTTTTCAGGCAGTGGCGGAAATTTTGGCATACGTCTATCGGCTGAAGCGAATGTAGCATCAGGGAGAGAAGGGAATGCAAGCGCAAATCAAAGACTTGTCGGTGTTATTTCTTGTCGTGCTCATCGTCGCCATGCTCGTCATCCCGCTGCCGACGTGGCTGTTGAGCGTATTGATCATCATCAATATTTCTCTTGCTTTGCTTGTGCTGCTGACGGCGATGAACACGAAGGAGCCGTTGGAGTTTTCCGTCTTCCCGTCTTTGCTGCTCGTGTTGACGTTGTTTCGGTTAGGGCTGAACGTGTCGACGACGCGTTCGATTTTAAGCACAGGGAAGGCGGGCGGCGTCGTCGAGACGTTCGGGACGTTTGTCGTCGGCGGCGATGTCGTCGTTGGATTTGTCGTGTTTTTGATTTTGGTCATTATTCAGTTTATCGTCATCACGAAAGGGGCGGAGCGCGTCTCTGAAGTGGCGGCCCGCTTCACGCTCGACGCCTTGCCGGGCAAGCAGATGAGCATTGACGCTGATTTAAACGCCGGCATGATCTCGGAGCAAGAGGCGCGCAGGCGGCGGGAAAAAGTCGCGCGCGAGGCCGATTTTTACGGGGCGATGGACGGAGCAAGCAAATTTGTCAAAGGGGATGCCATCGCCGGCATCATTATCGTCGTCATTAACATGCTGTTTGGCATGGTGATTGGCGTTGTCGAGCAAGGGATGGAGATGGCCGAGGCGGCGAAGCGTTATACGCTTTTGACGGTCGGCGACGGCATTGTGAGCCAAATTCCGGCGCTGCTCATTTCGACCGCCACCGGCATCATTGTCACCCGGGCGGCGTCAGACAGCAATTTAAGCGGCGATATTATGCGCCAGCTGTTCGCTTTTCCGAAAATGCTGTATGTGACGGCGGGAACGATTTTTCTGCTCGGTTTGTTTACGCCCATCAACGACGTCTTGACGATGTCGGTGGCCGGTCTGTTGGCGTTGGGCGGCTATCGGTTTATGGAGCAGCAAAAGCAGAGTGAGGCGCTGGCTGTTCCGCCTGAAGAGGAGGCGGCCGCTGCCGACGAATTGAAAAGCCCGGAAAGCGTCGTTCAGCTGCTGCACGTTGACCCGATCGAATTTGAGTTCGGCTATGCGCTTATTCCGCTTGCCGATGCTAATCAAGGCGGCGATCTGCTTGACCGGATCGTCATGATCCGCCGCCAGCTCGCGCTTGAGCTCGGCATCGTCATTCCGGTTGTGCGCATTCGCGACAACATTCAGCTTCAGCCGAATGAGTATCGAATCAAAGTAAAAGGAGAGGAGGTGGCGCGCGGCGAGCTGCTGCTGGATCATTATTTGGCGATGAGTCCCGGTGTTGATGACGATTCCGTCGATGGCATTGAAACGGTCGAGCCGGCGTTCGGTCTCCCTGCCAAATGGATTTCCGAGGCGGTCAAAGACCAAGCGGAGATGCTCGGCTACACGGTCGTCGATCCGCCGTCGGTCGTCTCCACGCATTTGACGGAAGTGCTGAAAGCTCATGCCCACGAACTGCTTGGGCGCCAGGAGACAAAACAGCTGATCGATCATTTGAAAGAGTCGCATCCGGTGCTTGTCGATGAGGTGACGCCGAATCCGCTGTCGGTGGGCGATATTCAAAAAGTGCTGGCCAAGCTGGTAAAAGAGAAGGTATCGATTCGCAATTTGCCGCTCATTTTTGAGGCGCTCGCCGATTTTGCCCGCCTGACGACCGATGCCGATTTGTTGGCGGAATATGCCCGCCAAGCGCTCGCGCGGCAAATTACGAAACAGTATGCCGTGCCGGGTGAACCGCTGCGCGTCATCACGCTGTCCGGAAAAGTGGAAAAGATGATTGCCGACGCCGTGCAGCAAACGGAGCATGGCCGCTATTTGGCGCTCGATCCAGCCCGGATGCAGGCGGTGGTGGACGCGGTCGCCCGCGCGCTCGACCGCTATCCGTTTTCCGGACAAACGCCGATATTGCTTTGCTCCCCCGCGGTGCGCATGTACGTCCGCCAGCTGACCGAACGCACTTTTCCGGCTGTTCCGGTGCTGTCATACAACGAACTGGAAGCGGACGTTGAAGTCCAAAGCGTAGGGATGGTGGAAGTGGAATGAAAGTGAAAAAATTTATCGCCCCGTCCATGAACGAAGCGATGAAACAAGTGCGCGCTGAGCTGGGACGCGACGCGGTCATTTTGCGGTCAAAAGAGATCCAAACGGGCGGTTTGTTCGGGCTGTTCGCCAAAAAAAAGGTGGAAGTGCTGGCCGGCGTTGATCCGGATCCGCTGCCGCGGCGCCAGCCGGAGACGGCCTTGTTCGAGCGGCCGCCGGCGACCGCGCCGGAAAAAGAGGACCGATCGTTTGCCGATGAGCTGGAGGAACTGAGACGGTTCATCGGTCAGCTGAGTGAACGGCGGCTTGCGCCGGCTTACCCTCCGCCGCTTGCGGCCATTGAACAGCGCCTGATCGACCAAGGGCTGGCCGATAGCTACATTCGCGAAGTGATGGAGCGCTTGCTGGAACGGTGGTATGCCAATCCAAGCGGGCGTTCGTCCGCGGCGGCCGCCGGTTGGGCGAAAGAGGCGGTGCGCAGCTTATTGTCTTCGCTTCCGTTTGCCGGGGCGGCGCAAGCGAAAAAGTATTGGATTTTGCTCGGCCCGACCGGGGTGGGAAAAACGACAACGCTCGCCAAAATCGCGGGGCGCGCTGTGCTGGAACAAGGAAAGACGGTTGGGTTTATCACGACCGATACGTATCGCATCGCCGCCATTGACCAGCTGAAAACGTATGCGCATATTTTGGACGCCCCGTTGGCGGTATGTTATAACGGCGAAGAGTTTCGGGAGGCAAAACGAAAACTGGCCCATTGCGATCTTGTGTTTGTCGATACGGCTGGCCGCAACTTCCGCGATCCGCAATATATTGATGAGCTGCAGCAAACGCTGGAATTCGACAGCGAAACGGAAACGCTTCTCGTGTTCGCCGCCACCGGCAAGTATGAAGACATGAAGGCGATTTACAGCCGCTTTTCCCGCCTTCCGATTGACCGGTTGATTGTGACGAAGCTCGATGAAACCGATTCGTTTGGCGCGATCGTCAACGTGCTGCTCGACAGCCGCCTTGGCGCCGCCTATTTTACGAATGGGCAAAACGTCCCGGACGACATGGTGGACGCGTCCGCCGAGCGGCTTGTTCATTTGTTGTTGGGAGCGGAGGGCGCATGAGCGATCAAGCGGAGCCGCTTCGCCGCGGGCTGCGCCGCCGACAATGGGCGCCAGAGCCGCGGACGATCGCTGTCACGAGCGGAAAAGGCGGGGTTGGCAAATCGAACGTGTCTCTCAATTTTTCGCTGTCGCTTTCTCAGCTGGGCGCGCGCGTGCTGCTATTCGACATGGACATTGGGATGGGCAATATTGATATTTTGCTTGGCCAATCGCCTTCGCTGACGCTCGCCGATTGGGTTTCCGAGCGGATGCCGCTCGCGGAGCTGGTGAAAAGCGGCCCGGAGCAGCTTTCGTATATCGCCGGGGGGACGGGGGCGATGCAGTGGCTTTCCATTGACGCTGCCGGCATCGATGAGTTTTTGGCCGAACTGCAAACCGTCGCCTCCTCGTACGATTATCTTCTGTTTGATATGGGAGCGGGCGCTTCCAAAGAACAGCTGTATTTTTTGCGCTCGGTCGATGAGGTGTTCGTTGTCACCACGCCGGAGCCGACAGCCATGACGGATGCGTACGCCATGATGAAATATATGCACGGATCCGGCTGCCAAGCGCCGTTTTCCGTCATCGTCAACCGCGCCGCCAAGGAGTGGGAAGGGCACGAGGTGTTCGGACGGCTGAAGCACGCTGCCGACCGTTTTTTCAATAAAGACATTTCCTTGCTCGGCATCGTTCCCGAAGACCGGGCGGTTGCCCGCGCCGTCGCCAGCCAGACGCCGTTTTTGCTGCTCGAACCGGAAGCGAAGGCCAGCCGGGCCGTGCGTCAGATGGCGCACCGCTATGCGCCGGGCGGAAAAAGGGAGGAGGAACCGGCCGGGCGGGCTTCCCGCTTTTTTGCGAAGCTGCGCCAACTTTTGCTAGAAAGGTAGAGAAACGATGAAACCAATCAAGGTGCTTGTCGTCGACGACTCCGCGTTTATGCGTAAATGCATCAGCGATTTTTTGGCCGAACATCCGCGGCTTGAAGTTGTTGGAACGGCTCGCAACGGCCAGGAGGCGCTCGCCAAAATCGCTTCCCTTTCTCCTGATGTCGTGACGTTAGATGTTGAAATGCCGGTCATGAACGGGCTCGACACGTTACAGCAGATCATGCGCGACCGTCCGTTGCCGGTTGTGATGGTGTCGAGCATGACGACCGAAGGAGCGGCGGCGGCCATCGCCGCCATGCAGCATGGGGCGGTTGATGTGATCGCCAAGCCTTCTGGGCCGATTTCCCTTGATTTGTACAAGATCAAAGAAGAGCTGATACGAAAAGTGCTCCATGCAAGCGAAGTGAATATCCACGCCCTTGTCGCCCAACGCCGCGTCCCGGTGCGGCACCGTTTCTCCGCTCAAACGGCGGGGGTGCAGAAGGCGGTTGTGGCCATCGGCACCTCGACAGGCGGACCGCGCGCCCTTGAGGTGGTGCTGACGCAGCTGCCGCCGGATTTAGCGGCCCCGGTTCTCGTCGTCCAACATATGCCAAAAGGATTTACGAAATCGTTAGCGGACCGGCTCAACGCGCTTGCAACCATGACGGTGAAAGAAGCGGAGGAGGGGGAACGGCTGCAAAACGGTACCGCTTATATCGCTCCGGCCGGTGTCCATCTCGTCGTTTGTAAGGAAAACGGCGCGCTCCAAGCTCGCTTGGACGAGTCGCCGCCGCGCGCCGGCCATCGTCCGGCCGTTGACGTATTGTTTGAATCGCTTGCCACCATTGACGACGTCCGCAAAGTGGCGGTGGTCATGACGGGAATGGGGATGGATGGGACGGCAGGGCTGAAAAAGCTGAAAGAAAGCGGCAATGTTAAGGCGATTGCCGAAGCGCGTGAGACGGCGGTCGTGTACGGGATGCCGCGAGCGGCGATCGAAGCCGGCGTCATCGATGTCATCGCCCCGCTTGCCGATATCGCCGCCGCCATCGTTCAATCGATCGGGGAATGAGGGGGAACACGGCATGGATATGAGTCAATATTTGGATCTTTTCATTGACGAAAGCAAGGATCATTTGCAAACGATCAACGAACGGCTGCTCGAACTGGAAAAGAGTCCGGATGATGTCGCCATTGTGAATGAAATTTTCCGCGCTGCCCATACGCTAAAAGGCATGTCCGCGACGATGGGGTTTGAAGATTTGGCCAATTTGACGCACCAAATGGAGAACGTGTTGGACGGCCTCCGCAATCACCGGTTTTCGGTGACGCCGGAGCTGCTCGATGTGATTTTTGAGGCGGTCGACCATTTAGAAGCGATGATCGTTTCCATTGCTGAGGGGGGCGACGGGAAGCGTGATGTGAGCGAGACGGTCAGCCGGTTGCGTCAAATCGAGCGAGGGGAGACGCCGGAGGGGCCGACCGGCGGCGGGGCCCCGTCTTCGGAGCATGCCTACGGGGAGTTTGAGTATCACGTCCTCCAGCAGGCGCAGGAACAAGGATTTTCTGTCTATGAAATTCGCGTTCGGCTTCGCCAAGACTGCTTGCTGAAAGCAGCGCGCGTCTATATGGTGTTTGAGCGCCTGAATGAAGCCGGAGAAATTGTCAAATCGACGCCTTCTGTTGACTTGCTTGAAGAAGAGCAATTTGATCAAGAGTTTCTTGTCACGGTTGTGTCGAAAGTGCCGGCTGATGAGCTGCAAAAGCAGTTGATGAGCATTTCCGAAGTTGAACAAGTGGAGATTGCGGCGGCAACGGTCGGAGAGCGGACGGAAGCGGCGGGAGAGAAAGCGGCGCCGGAGCCGCTTGGCGTAGCCGCGGCGGAACAGGCGGCCGCGCAAGCCGAAGCGGAAGCGCCGGAAAAAACGCCGGCGAAGCAGGCGGCGAAAACGATTCGCGTCAACATTGAACGGCTTGACCGGCTGATGAATTTGTTCGAAGAATTGGTGGTGGACCGCGGTCGGCTTGAGCAAATTTCCCGCGACTTGAATCACGCCGAATTGACGGAGACGGTGGAACGCATGTCCCGTATTTCGAGCGATTTGCAAACGATCATTTTGAACATGCGCATGGTGCCGGTCGAAACCGTGTTCAATCGCTTTCCGCGCATGGTGCGCCAACTCGCCCGCGACCTTGGCAAAAAGGTGCGGCTTGAGGTCATTGGCGCAGAGACCGAGCTCGATCGGACTGTCATTGATGAAATCGGTGATCCGCTTGTTCATTTGATTCGCAATGCGCTCGATCACGGCATTGAAGCGCCCGATGTTCGGATGGCGCACGGGAAGCCGGAGGAAGGGCTCGTTCAATTGCGCGCCTACCATAGCGGCAACCACGTTTTCATTGAAATCGAGGATGATGGCGCCGGTATTTCCCGGGAGAAAGTGCTGCAAAAAGCGATCAAACGCGGCATCGTTTCGCCGGAAGCGGCGGCCCAGCTCACCGACCAGCAAATTTACGGGTTGATTTTCGCCCCGGGCTTCTCCACGGCGGAGCAAGTTTCCGATATTTCGGGGCGTGGCGTCGGGCTCGATGTCGTCAAAAGCACGATTGAATCGCTCGGAGGCGCCGTCACCGTCGATTCAGAGCCGGGAAAAGGATCGCTGTTTTCGATTCAGCTGCCGCTGACGCTGTCGATTATTTCGGTGCTGCTCGTCCAAATCGCCGAGGAAACGTATGCCATTCCGCTGTCTTCGATCATCGAAACGGCGCTCGTGAAAAAAGAAGAGATTTTCTCCACCCATAATCAACCGGTCATTGATTTTCGCGGCAAAATCGTCCCGCTCGTCCGGCTGAAAGAGGTGTTTGACGTCCCGCGCGCCTCCGATGACGGTGAGGCGGTGGCGGCTGTCATTGTCCGCAAAGGAGAAAAACTGGCGGCCCTAGCCGTGGATTCGTTTATCGGCCAGCAGGAAGTCGTGTTGAAATCGCTCGGAAACTATTTATCGTCGGTGTTCGCCATCTCGGGGGCGACGATTTTGGGCGACGGCCGAGTGGCGCTCATCATCGATTGCAACGCGCTTGTGAAATAAAGCGGCGTAAAGAGCAAACGCTAGGCGCTTGGACGCCGTTTGTTTGAGCAGCCTGTGAAATAAAGGGGGAAGATGGGATGACGGCCAGCGTACAGACGGACTGGAAAGTGATTGCTTTTCGCTTAAAGGATGAGGAGTATGCCTTACCGGTGCAATACGTGCGCTCGATCGAGAAAATGCAGCCGATCACGCGCGTGCCGGGCACGCCCCAGTATGTCAAAGGGGTCATTAACTTGCGCGGTGTCGTGACGCCGATCATTGATTTGCGCGAACGGTTCGGCTTCGCCCCTGAACCGTACAGCGAGCAGACGCGAATCATGATCGCCGCCCTTGACGATGTGGAAGTCGGGTTCATCGTCGATGCGGCGAACGACGTTCTCGATGTGCCGGCCTCGAGCATCGAGCCGCCGCCCGAAGCGGTCGGCGCTGTGGAGGCGAGCTACGTTTCTGGAGTGGCGAAAATAGGAAATCGACTTCTCATCTTGCTTGACTTGGCGAAGGTGCTTGAGCGATAAACTCGGGAGAGGGGCGTTGACGGTTGGAGGATGTCCGCAGCTTGACAGGAACACACATCGATATTTTACGCGAAATCGGCAATATAGGCGCTGGCAACGCCGCCACAGCCTTGTCGCTTCTATTGAACAAAAAAATCGAGATGTCGGTGCCGCGCGTCCAAATCGCGACGTTCGCTGAAATGATGGAGCTGATCGGCGGGCCGGAGCAAGTGGTGGCGTGCGTCTATTTGCGGATCGAAGGGGATGCGCCGGGGAATATGTTCTTCGTGCTGCCGCCGGAGCAGGCGGAGCGGTTTGTGCGGCGCATGATCGGCGATGATTCGTTTTCGTTTCAGGACGGGGCTGATGAGCTTGGATGTTCCGCGCTCCAAGAGCTCGGAAACATTTTAGCCGGCTCGTATTTGTCGGCGCTTGCTGATTTTACACAGCTTGCGCTCCATCCTTCGGTGCCGGCGCTGGCGATCGATATGCTCGGAGCGGTGTTGTCGTTCGGTCTGCTGGAGCTGTCGCGCGCCGGTGATTACGCCATTTTGATCGATACGGCCATTTACGATGAACGTCGGCCCAATGAAAGCATTGACGGCCATTTCTTTCTCCTTCCCGATCCGGAATCGTTTTCCACCATCTTTCGTGCGTTAGGTGTGAGCGGCCGATGAGCATTGTGCAGGCTGTGAAAATCGGCATCGCTGAAATGGAGGTCGTCAAAGCGCCGAACGTCATTCGTACATGCGGTCTTGGATCGTGCGTCGGCGTGGTCATTTATGACATCGGCAAAGCGGTGGCCGGCATGGCGCACGTGATGCTGCCGCATTCCTCGATGGCGCGCGGCGGGGACATCAACGTTGCCAAGTACGCCGACACGGCGGTGGAAGCGCTCATTCGGCTCGTCGTTGCCGCCGGGGGCCGGAAGGGAATGCTAAGAGCGAAGCTGGCCGGCGGAGCGCAAATGTTTTCGTTTTCTGCGGCCGGCGGAGATATGATGCGCATTGGCGCCCGCAATGTCGAAGAAGTCAAAAAACAGCTCGAACGGTTTCATATTCCGGTTGTCGCCGAAGACGTCGGCGGCCATAACGGCCGGACGATTGAGTTTCATCCGCAAACAGGCGTGCTGTCCATTCGCACGGCTAGCCAAGAACTCAAGGAAATATAACGCCGTTGTGCAAGACGAGGGGGAGAATGATGGGGAGCGCGCTAAAAGGTGAAGAGCGGAAATATTGGGATGACTGGGTCAACCGCCGTGACCGTCATGCGGCCGAGGAACTTGTGGTGCGTTATATGCCGCTCGTTTCCTACCACGTGCAGCGGCTTGCCGCCACGCTGCCGAGCTCTGTGCCCAAAGAGGAGCTTGTCAGCTTGGGGCTTGTCGGTTTGTACGATGCGCTTGAAAAGTTTGACCCATCGCGCGATCTCAAGTTTGACACGTATGCCTCGTTTCGCATCCGCGGCGCCATCTTGGACGGTTTGCGCAAGCAAGACTGGCTGCCGCGGAGCGTGCGCGACAAAGCGAAAAAAATCGAAGAAACGGCGGAGCGGCTTGTGCAGCAACATATGCGGTCGGTGACGGCAAAGGAAATCGCCGCCGAGCTTGGCATGACGGAGGATGAAGTGCAGGCGGCGGCCGGCGAGACGCTGTTTTCTCATTGGCTGCCGCTCGGCCAGACGGCGGCGGAAGAAGAGGACGAAGCGTTTTCGATCCGGGATGATCGTGCCGTGCTGCCGGAAGAACAGGTCGTCAAGCAGGAGCTGGTGGAAAAGCTGGCCGAGGGCATCAAACAGCTGAATGAAAAGGAGCAGCTTGTCATCAGTTTGTTTTACAAAGAGGAGTTGACGTTTACGGAAATCGGGAATCTTCTACGCTTGTCCACATCAAGAATTTCCCAAATTCATGCCAAAGCGTTGTGGAAATTGCGCCGCTTTTTCGATATACAGCGGTGATGGAAAGGGAGCGGGAAGATGGACGTTCAACTGCCGGCGCTGCAAAGCGTGATGCCGAAAGCGCCCGAAGCTGGAAACATGCAGGCCGCCGCGGCGCAGCATCCGTATACGGTGCAGGCGCAATTGGCGGCCGCAGCCGAAAAACAGCGGGAACAGGCGCGCCGCCGGGTGACCGACAAGCGGACGAACGACCAGGCTCGGTGGGAGGCGTCGCGGTTCGGAAGTCATCCGTATAAAGGAAAAACGATCGATCTTAAAGGATAGTGACCATCATGGAAGCGTTTTGGCTTGTCATTAGTCTGCTGTTGCATCTCTTTTCTTTTTTGTTGATTGTGTTGCTTTTTCTGCGGTTATCGCGGCTTAAAGAGGCCGAAGCGCGCGCTGCGGAGCTTGAAGAGGCGATGGCGGCGCAGCTCGCTCTCTGGAAAGAAGAAAACGACCGTTTTTTGGCCGAGCTTGACCGCTTGCTGAACAACAAGGAGGCGTCGGCGGCGAGCCCGGTGTCGCCCCCGACCGGCCTGCTCACTGAAGAGGAGCCGCCCGCTGCGATGAGCGCGCAGCAGCATGGCCAACCGGCGACGCGGCCCGAAGAAGGCGCAGCGCTGCCAAGGGACGGTGAACGCGGCGCGGAACTTGGGCAAACCGCTCGAGGGAATCGTTTGGCATCCGATGTGACGGATGGCGAAACGGAACAACCGATGCAGGCGGGCGCCCCAACGAGCGAGGCTCAAGAGCAGGAAGAACGTGAGGCGCCAAGTGACTTTCTGCCGGTCGACGCCATCGAAGATGTGCTTGATTTGTCCCCGTTGGCTCAGTCCGCTGAGCTCGTTCTCCGCCGCTATGAACAAGGAGCGACGGTCGAAGAGCTCGCCAAACAGCTTGGCAAAGGGAAGACAGAAGTGGAGTTGCTGCTGAAATTCGCGAGAAAAACGAGCCAATGAGCGAATCATCGCTTGATTTGCGCCCGATAAATATGATATATTTTTACATGGTGTGAATACACACGCCTGATGATTCCGGCAACGGTGCTGGTGCGGCCAGTCTTGCTGGGGGATGAGGCAGGCGGAGGAACGAAAACCATCAAGGAAACAGGAGGATTACTCATGTCGGTTATTTCCATGAAGCAATTGCTCGAAGCTGGCGTCCACTTTGGACATCAGACGCGCCGTTGGAACCCGAAAATGAAAAAATACATTTTTACGGAGCGCAACGGCATTTACATCATCGACTTGCAAAAAACGGTGAAAAAAGTCGAGGAAGCGTATCACTTCGTCCGCGACTTGGCGGCGAACGGCGGCAAAATTTTGTTCGTCGGCACGAAAAAACAAGCGCAAGAATCCGTCAAGGAAGAAGCGGAGCGCTGCGGCATGTTTTATGTCAATCAGCGCTGGCTCGGCGGCACGCTGACGAACTTCGCGACGATCCAAAAACGGATCAAGCGGCTGCGCGAAATTGAAAAAATGGAAGAAGACGGCGTATTTGACGTTCTGCCGAAAAAAGAAGTCATCGGCTTGAAAAAAGAAAAAGAGCGGCTCGAGAAATTTTTGGGCGGCATCAAAGACATGAAAGAGCTGCCGGATGCGCTGTTCGTCATCGACCCGCGCAAAGAGCGGATCGCGGTGGCGGAGGCGCGCAAGTTGAACATCCCGATCATCGGCATCGTCGACACGAACTGCGATCCGGATGAAATCGACTACGTCATCCCGGCCAACGATGATGCCATCCGCGCGGTCAAGCTGTTGACTTCGAAAATCGCCGACGCTGTCTTGGAAGCGAAACAGGGCGAAGAGGCGGCCGTCGCAGCGGAGTAATGGCGCTCACGAAAGGTGATAAGAGGGAAAGCCTTTTATCACCTTTTTTTGAGACAGAAACGAGCAACTTTTGGCTATACTAACGAATAAGGGCAAAACAGGCATCCGCTGCCGGCATCGATACATATACGCAACAAAGCGAAGGAGGATTTTTTTATGGCGATTACAGCACAAATGGTCAAAGAGCTGCGCGAAAAAACGGGCGCAGGCATGATGGACTGCAAAAAAGCGCTCACCGAAACGAACGGTGACATGGAGAAAGCGATCGACTGGCTGCGCGAAAAAGGAATTGCCAAAGCGGCGAAAAAAGCGGATCGCATCGCGGCCGAAGGGGTCGCCTACATCGCTGTGGAAGGCAACACCGCCGTCATTTTGGAAGTGAACTCGGAAACGGACTTCGTCGCCAAAAACGAAGAGTTTCAAGCGCTTGTAAAAACGTTGGCCGCCCACTTGCTGAAACAAAAACCGGCTTCGCTCGATGAAGCGCTCGGACAAACGATGGACAACGGCTCGACCGTCCAAGACTACATCAACGAAGCGATCGCGAAAATCGGCGAAAAAATTACGCTCCGCCGCTTTGCCGTCGTCAACAAAGCGGACGGCGAAACGTTTGGCGCGTACTTGCACATGGGCGGGCGCATCGGCGTATTAACGTTATTAGCCGGCAGCGCGAGCGAAGACGTCGCCAAAGATGTCGCCATGCACATCGCGGCGCTTCACCCGAAATACGTCTCGCGCGATGAGGTGCCACAAGAAGAGGTCGCGCATGAGCGCGAAGTGTTGAAGCAGCAGGCGTTAAACGAAGGCAAGCCGGAAAACATCGTCGAAAAAATGGTCGAAGGCCGGCTGAACAAGTTTTACGAAGACGTTTGCCTGCTTGAGCAAGCGTTCGTGAAAAACCCGGATGTGACGGTGCGCCAATACGTCGAGTCGAACGGAGCGGCTGTGAAGCAGTTCATCCGCTATGAAGTCGGCGAAGGGCTCGAAAAACGTCAAGACAATTTCGCCGAAGAAGTGATGAGCCAAGTCAGAAAGCAATGACGGACCGCAACAGGGAACACGCGCGTGTTCCCTGTTTTTCAAAGCGATTCGCATCATGGAGGTTTGACATGGAACAACCAAAGTACAAACGCGTCGTGTTAAAGTTGAGCGGGGAAGCGCTCGCCGGAAAGCAAGGCTTTGGCATCCAGCCGGCCGTCATCCAGTCGATCGCCAAACAAGTCCAAGAGGTGGCTGACCTCGGTGTTGAGGTCGCCATCGTCGTCGGCGGCGGCAACATTTGGCGCGGAAAAACGGGAAGCGAAATGGGGATGGACCGGGCGACGGCCGACTATATGGGCATGTTGGCGACGGTGATGAACGCGCTCGCCTTGCAGGACAGCCTTGAGCAGCTCGGCGTGGAAACGCGGGTGCAAACATCGATCGAGATGCGGCAAGTCGCCGAACCGTACATTCGCCGCCGGGCCATTCGCCATTTGGAGAAAAAGCGGGTCGTCATTTTCGCCGCCGGCACCGGCAACCCGTATTTTTCCACCGATACAACGGCGGCGCTCCGGGCGGCGGAAATCGAGGCGGACGTCATTCTCATGGCGAAAAACAACGTCGATGGCGTCTACAGCGCCGATCCGAAGGTCGACGCCAATGCGGTCAAATACGAGGAACTATCGTACTTGGACGTCATTAAACAAGGCCTTGCCGTCATGGATTCGACCGCTTCTTCGCTTTGCATGGATAACAACATTCCGATTATCGTTTTTTCGATTATGGAAGAAGGAAACATTAAACGCGCTGTATTAGGCGAAAATATTGGAACGATCGTGAGGGGGAAATAACGATGGCCAAACACGTGATCCAACAGGCAAAAGAGAAGATGGATAAAGCGGTGCAAGCGTTCACTCGCGAGCTGGCGACGGTGCGCGCCGGGCGGGCGAACGCCGGGTTGCTGGAGAAAGTGACCGTCGATTATTACGGCGTTGCGACGCCGATCAACCAGCTCGCTTCCATCAGCGTGCCGGAAGCGCGCATGCTTGTCATTCAGCCGTATGACAAATCGGTCATTAAAGAGATGGAGAAAGCGATTTTGGCCTCGGATCTAGGGCTGACGCCGTCGAATGACGGATCCGTCATTCGCTTGGTCATTCCGCCGCTCACCGAAGAACGGCGCCGCGAGCTGGCGAAACTGGTCAAAAAATATTCCGAAGACGCGAAAGTCGCCGTGCGCAACATCCGCCGCGACGCGAACGATGAATTGAAAAAGCTCGAGAAAAGCGGCGAGATTACGGAAGACGAGCTCCGCAGCTACACCGATGAAGTGCAAAAGCTGACCGATGACCACATCGCCAAAATCGATGCCATTACGAAAGAGAAAGAAAAAGAAGTCATGGAAGTATAGGCAAAACGTTGCAAACCCTCTATGTTCATGGAGGGTTTTTTTGCTATAATGGAAAAGCAAAACACGTTCGCGGAGGACTTATATGTTTACTAAAAGGCGAAAAATGAACGAGGAAGGCGCACCGGTGACGAAAGAAGAGGTGCTTAGGCGTCCGATTCCGAACCATGTCGCCATCATCATGGACGGTAACGGAAGATGGGCGAAAAGGCGGGCGCTGCCAAGGGCGGCCGGCCATTACGAAGGGATGCAAGTGGTGCGCAAAATCACCCGCTTCGCTAACGGGCTTGGGGTTCGCGTCTTGTCCCTTTACGCGTTTTCCACCGAAAATTGGAAGCGACCGAAAGGTGAAGTCGATTACTTGATGAAGCTGCCCGAGCAGTTTTTGACGACGTTCCTTCCCGAGTTGATCGCTGAGAACGTGAAAGTGCAGGTCATCGGTCATACGGAGGCGCTGCCGGACCATACGCGCCGAGCGGTCGAAAAAGCCATTCAAGATACAAGCGGCAACACGGGGTTGGTGCTGAATTTTGCCCTCAACTACGGAAGCCGGGCGGAAATTACCGCCGCCGTCCAGCAAATCGCCAAAGAGGTCGAGCGCGGGGCGCTTGCGCCGGAAGACATTACCGAGCCGCTCATTTCTTCGTATTTGATGACGGGGGGGCTCCAAGATCCGGATTTGCTCATTCGGACGAGCGGAGAAATCCGCCTCAGCAATTTTATGCTTTGGCAGCTCGCGTATACGGAACTTTGGTTTACCGATGTGTTATGGCCCGATTTTACCGAACAGCATTTTTTAGAGGCGATTGCCGCCTACCAGCGGCGCGACCGCCGGTTTGGGGGGGTGTCAGCGCAATGAAACAGCGAATCATCACCGGAGTGATCGCGGCGGCGCTCTTTTTGCCGATTGTTATTTTTGGCGGATTTCCGTTTATAATAGTAACATATATCATAGCGACGGTTGGACTGTTCGAACTGCTGCGGATGAAAGGAATGCGGCCGCTGTCGTTGGCAGGGGCGGCCGGCTTTGCCGCTCTTTGGCTGCTGCTCGTTCCCGCTCGCTACGGCGGAGAGTGGCTGTCAGCCGGTGCGGCCAAATTCGCCGTGATCGTCGGCCTTGCCTTCTTGTTGCTCATCGCGACGGTAGTGACCAAAAACGCGTTGACGTTTGACGAGGCGGCGTTTGTCGTCTTGGCGGTGTTGTATGTCGGCGTCGGATTTTTCTGTTTTGCCGCCATTCGTTTAACGGGGTTGTCCTATTTGGTTTATGCGCTGTTCGTCATTTGGGCGACCGACATTGGCGCGTACTTTTGCGGGCGCGCATTCGGGCGGCGCAAGCTATGGCCGGAGATCAGCCCGAAAAAAACGGTGGAGGGAGCTCTTGGCGGCATTGTCTCGGCCGTTGTGGTCGCCGCCGTTTACGAGTGGGCGGCGGAGCCGTTTGCCAGCTTCGCCGCGGCGCTATCGCTCGCGTTGTTGCTTTCCGTGTTCGGCCAGCTCGGCGACTTGGTCGAGTCGGCGTTCAAGCGCCATTACGGGGTGAAAGACTCGGGAGCGATTTTGCCGGGACATGGCGGCGTCTTGGATCGGTTTGACAGCCTGTTGTTTGTGCTGCCGCTTTTATACATATTCATCGAAGCGATACGATAAGCGGGTGAGGAGTGAAACGATTGAAATCGATCAGTTTATTGGGGGCGAGCGGGTCGATCGGCACGCAGACGCTCGACGTCATCCGCGCCCATCCCGACCGCTTTCGTCTTGTCGCTGCGTCGGTCGGGAGAAACGTCGAAGCAGCGCGGAAATTGATGGCCGAATTTGCCCCGCGCCTTGTCGCCGTCGCCGATCGCGGCGCGTATGAGACGCTTTGCAGCGAATACGGCGGGCGGACAACGGTCGTGTACGGGGAGGACGGGCTGATTGAAGCCGCCGTCCATCCGGACGCTGACATCGTCGTCACCGCTGTCGTGGGCAGCGTCGGCCTTGTGCCGACGTTAAAAGCGATCGAGGCGGGCAAAACGATCGCGTTGGCCAACAAGGAGACATTGGTCGTTGCCGGCCACTTGGTAACCGCGGCGGCCGAAAAGCGCGGGGTGCCGCTGCTCCCGGTCGACAGCGAACATTCCGCCATCTTCCAGTGCTTGCAAGGGGAGAAGCTCGAACAGGTTGACAAACTCATTTTAACGGCCTCCGGCGGCAGCTTCCGCGACAGGACGCGCGAGGAGCTTGCTGGGGTCACGGTCGAGGAGGCGCTTTGTCATCCGAATTGGTCGATGGGGGCAAAAATTACGATCGATTCGGCGACGATGATGAACAAAGGATTTGAAGTGATCGAAGCGCACTGGCTGTTCGGGCTGCCGTATGAGCGGATCGATGTCGTCCTGCACCGCGAGAGCGTCATCCATTCGCTCGTTCAGTTTCGCGATACGAGCGTGCTTGCCCAGCTCGGCACACCGGACATGCGCGTTCCGATTCAATACGCCCTCACCTATCCGGAACGGCTGCCGCTTTCTGCGGCGCAACCGCTCGATTTGGCGGCGATCGGATCGCTTCATTTTGCCCCGGTCGACTTCGAGCGCTATCGTTGCCTGCGATTGGCCTACGAGGCTGGAAGGCGGGGCGGCTCGCTGCCAGCGGTGTTGAACGCGGCCAATGAGGAGGCGGTGGCGGCGTTTTTAGCCGGGCGCATCCCGTTTTTGGCGATCGAAGAGTGGATCGAACGGGCCCTTGAGCGCCACCAGCCGATCAGCGATCCATCGCTTGAAGAGATTCGCGCGATTGACGCGGACACGCGCGCTTACGTTCGCACACTACTATCATAAAGGTGGTTGAAACGTTGGAATCGATCATTTCATTTATCGTCGTCTTTGGTGCCCTCGTCTTTTTCCACGAGTTGGGCCATTTGCTGTTAGCGAAGCGGGCCGGCATCCTTTGCCGTGAATTTGCCATCGGCTTTGGGCCGAAAGTGTTTTCGGTGAAGAAAAAAGAGACGGTCTACACCGTCCGGCTGCTTCCGCTTGGCGGTTTCGTCCGCATGGCCGGTGAAGATCCGGAAATGATTGAATTGAAGCGGGGACAAATCGTTGGTCTTTTGCTTGACGGTGACGGAAGAGTGGAAAAAATCATCGTCAACCATAAAGACGATTATCCAAACGCCCGCATTATTGAAGTGGAAGACGCTGATTTGGAGCATGGCATGTACGTGACCGGGTATGTCGACGGAGAGCGGCTTGAGCGTTTTGCCATCAAAGAGCCGGCGTTTTTCGTCGCCGATCGCCAGGAAATTCAAATCGCTCCGTACCACCGTCAGTTTGCCGCCAAAACGCTCGGGCAGCGCACGATGACGATCTTGGCCGGACCGCTCGCCAACTTTGTCTTGGCGCTTGTCGTCTTTATTTTGATCGGCCTTTTGCAAGGCTATCCGGTCGACAAGCCGGTGATCGGCGAGCTGACGCCTGACGGGGCAGCGCGCGCCGCTGGTTTGAAGCAAGGAGATGAAGTGGTGGCGATCAACGGCGAACGGGTGGACACATGGACGGAAATCGTCAACACGATTCGCAGCCATCCGCAAGAAACGCTCCAGTTTCAAATTCGGCGGGACGGAAAAGACATGACCGTTGCCGTCACTCCGGAAGCGAAGACGATTCAAGGGGAGACGATCGGTTTGATCGGGGTCTATCAGCCGATGGAAAAGTCGGTGTTTGGCTCCGTGAAGCAAGGGTTGACCGAGACGTACTACTGGACGCGAGAAATTGTCGCCGGCCTCGGTCAGTTGATCACCGGCCAGTTTCATCTTGACATGCTGTCGGGACCGGTCGGCATCGCCGTATCGACTGGCAAAGTCGCCGAATCCGGCATTTACTACTTGATGAAATGGGGCGCGATTTTAAGCATCAACCTTGGGATTATCAACTTGTTGCCGTTGCCGGCGCTCGACGGCGGACGGCTGCTCTTTTTCGCCATTGAAGCGGTGCGCGGCAAGCCGGTCGACCGGCAAAAAGAAGGGATGGTCCATTTTATCGGCTTCGCTCTGCTCATGCTGCTCATGCTTGTGGTGACATGGAACGACATTCAAAAATTTTTCCTATAAAGAGAGAGAACGAGGTGGCGAATGAATGAGACAAAGTCAAGCGTTTATTCCGACGTTGCGTGAAGTGCCGGCGGACGCGGAAGTGAAAAGTCATCAGCTTCTGTTGCGGGCCGGTTTCATCCGCCAAAGCACGAGCGGCGTCTATACGTTTTTGCCGCTCGGGCAACGCGTTTTGCAAAAAGTAGAAGCGATCATCCGGGAGGAGATGAACCGCATCGGGGCGATGGAGCTCCTCATGCCGGCGTTGCAGCCGGCTGAGCTTTGGCAGCAGTCCGGCCGCTGGTATTCGTACGGTCCCGAGCTCATGCGCCTGAAAGACCGCCATGAGCGCGATTTCGCCCTCGGGCCGACGCATGAGGAAATGATCACAGCGATCGTCCGCGACGAGGTGAAAACGTACAAGCGGCTGCCGCTCGTCTTGTACCAAATTCAAACGAAATTCCGCGACGAAAAACGTCCGCGCTTTGGGCTGCTGCGCGGACGGGAATTTATCATGAAAGACGCGTATTCGTTCCATACGTCGAAAGAAAGCCTCGACGAAACGTACAACAACATGTACGAAGCGTACGCGAACATTTTCCGCCGCTGCGGCTTAAACTTCCGCGCCGTCATCGCCGATTCGGGGGCGATCGGCGGCAAAGACACGCACGAGTTTATGGTGTTATCCGACATCGGCGAGGATACGATCGCCTATTCCGATGCGTCCGATTATGCGGCCAACATCGAGATGGCGCCGGTCGTCGCCACGTATGAAAAGCGTAATGAGCCACCGGCCGAGCTGAAAAAGGTGGCGACCCCGGGGCAAAAAACGATCGCGGAAGTGGCTTCGTACTTGCAAGTCGCGTCGGAGCACTGCATCAAATCGCTCTTGTTTCACGTCGATGGCCGCTACGTGCTCGTGCTCGTCCGCGGCGACCACGAAGCGAATGAAGTCAAAGTGAAAAACGTCTTGGACGCGACGGTGGTGAGACTGGCGACGCCGGAGGAAACGAGGCAAGTCATGAACGCTCCGGTCGGCTCGCTCGGCCCGATCGGCGTCAAGGAAGAGGTGAAGGTGATCGCCGATCATGCCATCGCGGCAATCGTCAACGGCGTCTGCGGCGCCAATGAGGAAGGCTATCATTATACGGGCGTCAACCCCGGCCGCGATTTTCCCGTCAGCCAATATGCGGATTTGCGTTTCGTCCAAGAAGGCGACCCGGCTCCCGATGGCAAAGGGACGATCCGCTTCGCCCGCGGCATTGAAGTCGGCCATGTGTTCAAGCTTGGCACGAAATATAGCGAAGCGATGAACGCCGTTTATCTCGATGAAAACGGTCAAGCGCAGACGATGATCATGGGCTGTTACGGCATCGGCGTTTCCCGGCTTGTCGCGGCGATTGCCGAGCAATTTGCCGATGAACACGGGCTCGTCTGGCCGGTTTCGGTCGCGCCGTTCCACGTTCATTTGCTGACGGCGAACGCCAAAAGCGATGAACAGCGGGCGCTCGCCGAGGAATGGTACGACAAGCTTGGACAAGCGGGGTTCGACGTTTTGTACGACGACCGTCCCGAGCGCGCGGGAGTGAAATTTGCCGACAGCGACTTGATCGGCATCCCGCTCCGCGTCACCGTCGGCAAGCGGGCCGGTGAAGGCGTTGTCGAAGTCAAAGTGCGGAAAACCGGCGAGTCGTTTGATGTGCCGGTCGCCGATCTCATCGAGACGGTGCGCCGTCTCTTGCAAGGGTGAACGAACAGCGCTGGTGAACAAGACGATGGCTGTCTTTTTCGCCGGCGCTGTTGCCGTTCGTATGGTATGATAGAAATAGAGAAACGATTTCATGCGAGGGGAAGCCATGATGAATGCGCAAAAAGAGCGGTTTCTTGTGCTGCTCGAGCAGCTGAACATGACGTCGGATGAATGGCTGCCGCATTTTCGGGAGGCGGCGATTCGCAAAGTGGTGATTGATAAGCACGAAAAGAGCTGGCATTTTTATTTTCGCTTCGCCAACGTGCTGCCGGCTGACGTCTATCAAACATTTGCCAACCGGCTGCAAGCGGCGTTTCGCCATATTGCCGCCGTTCGCCATACGGTCGAAGTCGACGCGCCGCACGTGACGGAGGCGGATGTGCAGGCGTATTGGCCGCTTTGCCTTGAGCAGCTGCAGGAAGGCGTCTCCCCGCTCGTGGACGCGCTCCGCCGCCAGACGCCGGCCGTGAGCGGAAACAAGCTCATCGTCAAAGCCCGGCACGAGGCGGAAGCGTTGGCCATGAAGCGGCGGTTCGCCAAAAAAATCGCCGATGTATACATGTCGTTTGGGTTTCCGTCTCTTCAGCTTGACGTTACTATTGAGCCGGTCGACCAAGAAATGGAGCAGTTTTTGGCGCAAAAGCGGCAAGAGGATGAAGAACGGGCGCTCGCCGTGCTGACCGATTTGGCGAAAGAAGAGGAAAAAACAGCGACAAGCGCCCCGTCTGGTCCGCTTGTCATCGGCTACCCGATTCGCGACGAGGAGCCGGTGCGCCTGCTCGAGACGATCGTCGAGGAAGAGCGGCGCGTCGTCGTCCAAGGGTACGTGTTTGCCGCCGAAGTGAGCGAACTCAAAAGCGGTCGCACACTGCTGACGGCCAAAATCACCGATTACACGAACTCGATTTTAGTCAAAATGTTCTCGCGCGACAAAGAAGATGCCGAACTGATGCACAGCGTCAAAAAGGGCATGTGGGTGAAAGTGCGCGGCAGCGTGCAAAACGATACGTTCGTCCGCGATCTCGTTCTCATCGCCAACGATTTGAATGAAATCGCCGCCAATGAGCGGCACGATACGGCGCCGGAAGGAAACAAGCGGGTCGAGCTTCATTTGCATACACCGATGAGCCAAATGGATGCCGTCACACCGGTGGCAACGCTTATTGAGCAGGCGAAAAAATGGGGGCATCCGGCCGTTGCCATCACCGATCACGCGGTCGTTCAGTCGTTCCCGGAGGCGTACAGCGCGGCGAAAAAACACGGCATAAAGGTGATTTACGGCCTCGAAGCCAATATCGTCGATGATGGCGTGCCGATCGCCTACAATGAGGCGCATCGCCGCCTTTCCGATGAGACGTATGTCGTTTTTGACGTCGAAACGACGGGGCTGTCGGCCGTGTACAACACGGTCATCGAGCTGGCGGCGGTGAAGGTGAAAGACGGCGAGATCATCGACCGGTTCATGTCGTTTGCCGATCCGGGCCACCCGTTGTCCGTGACGACGATGGAACTGACCGGCATTACCGATGAGATGGTAAAGGGCGCACCGCAGCCGGAGGAAGTGCTGGCTCGCTTTATCGACTGGGCCGGCGACGCGACGCTCGCCGCCCACAACGCCAGCTTCGACATCGGCTTTTTAAATGCTGGCCTCGCGAAAATGGGGCGCGGCCACGTGCCGAATCCCGTCATTGACACGCTCGAGCTCGCCCGCTTTCTATACCCGGATTTGAAAAACCATCGTCTTAACACGCTATGCAAAAAGTTTGCTATCGAATTGACGCAGCACCACCGGGCGATTTATGACGCCGAGGCGACCGGTCATTTGCTCATGCGGCTGTTAAAAGAAGCGGAAGAGCGGGGCATTTTGTATCATGATGAACTGAACAGCCGCACGCACAGCGAGGCGTCCTACCGCCTTGCTCGCCCGTTTCACGCGACGCTGCTGGCGCAAAATGAGACCGGATTGAAAAACTTGTTTAAGCTCGTGTCCTTGTCGCACATTCACTATTTTCATCGCGTGCCGCGCATCCCGCGCTCCGTGCTTGTGAAGCACCGCGAAGGCTTGCTTGTCGGTTCGGGCTGCGACAAAGGAGAGCTGTTTGACAACTTGATCCAAAAGGCGCCGGAAGAAGTGGAAGACTTGGCTCGCTTTTACGATTTTCTCGAAGTGCATCCGCCGGATGTGTACAAGCCGCTCATTGAAATGGGCTATGTGCAAGACGAAGAGATGATCAAAACCATCATCCGCCACATCGTCGCCCTTGGCGAGAAGCTGAATATTCCCGTTGTCGCCACCGGCAACGTTCATTACTTGAATCGGGAGGACAAAATTTACCGGAAAATTTTGATCCACTCGCAAGGCGGAGCGAATCCGCTCAACCGGCACGACCTGCCAGATGTGTATTTCCGGACGACGAATGAAATGCTCGATTGCTTCTCGTTTTTAGGGCCGGAAAAGGCGAAAGAAATCGTCGTCGACAACACGCAGAAAATCGCCTCGTTAATCGGCGATGTCAAGCCGATCAAAGACGAGTTGTACACCCCGCGCATTGACGGCGCGGATGAGGAAATCCGCGAGATGAGCTACCGGCGGGCGAAGGAAATTTATGGAGATCCGTTGCCAAAGCTCGTCGAAGAGCGGCTCGAAAAAGAGCTGAACAGCATTATCGGCCATGGGTTTGCCGTCATTTATTTGATTTCCCATAAGCTCGTGAAAAAATCGCTTGATGACGGCTACCTCGTCGGCTCGCGCGGGTCGGTCGGATCATCGTTTGTCGCGACGATGACGGAAATTACCGAAGTGAACCCGCTGCCGCCGCATTACGTCTGCCCAAGCTGCAAGCATTCCGAGTTTTTCAACGATGGGTCGGTCGGCTCGGGCTTTGACTTGCCGGATAAAAACTGCCCGCGATGCGGGGCGAAATACAAAAAAGACGGGCAAGACATCCCGTTTGAGACGTTCCTCGGCTTTAAAGGCGACAAAGTGCCGGATATCGACTTGAACTTCTCAGGGGAATACCAGCCGCGTGCCCATAACTATACGAAAGTGCTGTTTGGCGAAGACAACGTCTACCGCGCGGGCACGATCGGCACGGTGGCCGACAAAACGGCGTACGGATTTGTCAAAGGCTATGCGAGCGACCATAACCTCGAGCTGCGCGGCGCGGAAATCGACCGGCTCGCGGCCGGCTGCACCGGGGTGAAGCGGACGACCGGGCAGCACCCGGGCGGCATTATCGTCGTCCCCGATTATATGGAAATTTACGACTTTACGCCGATTCAATATCCGGCCGATGACACGTCCTCCGAATGGCGGACGACCCATTTCGACTTCCACTCGATTCACGATAATTTGCTGAAGCTTGATATTCTCGGGCACGACGACCCGACGGTCATCCGGATGCTGCAAGATTTAAGCGGCATCGACCCGAAAACGATCCCGACCGATGATCCGGATGTGATGGGCATTTTCAGCAGCACCGAACCGCTCGGTGTCACGCCGGACCAAATTATGTGCAACGTCGGCACGATCGGCATTCCAGAGTTTGGCACGCGCTTCGTAAGACAAATGTTGGAAGAGACAAAACCAAAAACGTTTTCCGAGCTCGTACAAATTTCCGGGTTGTCGCACGGCACCGATGTGTGGCTCGGCAATGCGCAAGAGCTCATTCAAAGCGGGACGTGCACGCTGTCGGAAGTGATCGGCTGCCGCGACGACATCATGGTCTATCTCATTTACCGCGGGCTCGAGCCGTCGCTGGCGTTTAAAATTATGGAATCGGTGCGCAAAGGGAAAGGATTGACGCCGGAATTCGAAGCGGAAATGCGCAAACACGACGTGCCGGAGTGGTACATTGAGTCATGCAAAAAAATCAAGTACATGTTCCCGAAAGCGCACGCCACCGCCTACGTGTTAATGGCGGTGCGCATCGCCTACTTTAAGGTGCATCATCCGCTCTTGTATTACGCGTCGTACTTCACGGTGCGGGCCGAAGATTTCGACCTTGACGCCATGATCAAAGGATCGGCCGCCATTCGCAAGCGGATTGAAGAAATTAACGCCAAAGGCATCCAAGCGACAGCGAAGGAGAAAAGTTTGCTCACCGTCTTAGAGGTGGCGCTGGAAATGTGTGAGCGCGGCTTTTCGTTCAAAAATATTGATCTGTACCGTTCACAGGCGACCGAATTCGTCATTGACGGCCATTCGCTCATTCCGCCGTTTAACGCCATTCCCGGCCTTGGCGACAACGTGGCACAAGCGATCGTGCGCGCCCGTGAGGAAGGTGAATTTTTATCCAAAGAAGATTTGCAACAGCGCGGCAAAGTGTCGAAAACGCTGTTGGAATATCTGGAACAGCGCGGCTGCCTCGACTCGCTTCCCGACCATAACCAGCTGTCACTGTTTTGACGGCGGAAAACGGCCTGCTTTTTTGCGGCCGTTTTCCGTTGCAATATCATTACCAATATGTTATAGTTTTAGTGGAATTGGCAAAGATAATGGCAGGCAAAGAGTGGGGAAACCCACTCTTTCGTCTTGAATCGGCATCCGTCTTTCGTTCATTCCCCGCCTTGAGCAGGGGATTTTCTCATTATGCCATACGTGCAGCTTGGCTCGGTAAGGAGGAAAACGATGGGCAAAAAAGTGACAGACACGGTCGAACAACTCGTGGCGCCCATTTTGGACGAAATGGGGCTGGAGCTCGTGGACATCGAATATGTGAAGGAAGGGAAGAACTGGTTCTTGCGCGTTTTTATCGATTCAGAGAACGGGGTCGATATTGAACAGTGCGGCGTTGTCAGTGAAAAACTGAGCGAAAAGCTCGATGAAGTCGATCCGATTCCCCACAACTATTTCTTGGAAGTCTCATCGCCGGGGGCGGAGCGGCCGCTGAAAAATGAAACCGATTTTTACAAAGCGGTCGGGAAACATGTCGTGATCAAAACGTATGAGCCGATTGAGGGAGAAAAACAATTCGAAGGCGAGCTGTCCGCTTTTGACGGAACGACCGTGACGCTGTCGGTAAAAGACCGCGGGCGGCAAAAAACGGTCGCCATTCCGTATGACAAAGTGGCAAGCGCAAGGCTAGCTGTCATTTTCTTCTAAGTGGCAAAAGGGGGATTTTCGTTTCATGAATACGCAACTGCTTGAGGCGTTAGCCGACCTGATGCGGGAAAAAGGCATCAGCCAAGAAGTCATCGTGGAAGCGATCGAAGCGGCGATCGTTTCGGCATACAAGCGCAATTTCGGCCAAGCGCAAAACGTGCGCGTCGACTTCAACATGGACACCGGCACGATCCGCGTGCTCGCGCGCAAGGACGTCGTCGAAGAAGTGACCGACCCGCGCCTCGAAATTTCGCTTGAAGAAGCGCAGCGAATCAATCCGAACTATCAGATCGGCGACGTCGTCGAACTGGAAGTGACGCCGCGCGATTTCGGGCGCATCGCGGCGCAGACGGCGAAGCAAGTCGTCACCCAGCGCGTGCGCGAAGCGGAGCGGAGCATTATTTACGCCGAGTTCGTCGACCGCGAGGAAGATATTATGACCGGCATCGTTCAGCGCATCGATCCGCGCTTTGTCTACGTCAGCCTTGGCAAAGCGGAGGCGCTTCTGCCGGCAAACGAACAAATGCCGAACGAAACGTACAAGCCGCACGATCGGCTGAAAGTCTACATTACCAAAGTGGAAAAAACGACAAAAGGGCCGCAAATTTTCGTTTCTCGCACTCATCCGGGCTTGCTGAAGCGGCTGTTTGAGCTGGAAGTGCCGGAAATTTACGACGGCACGGTCGAAATTAAGTCCATCGCCCGCGAAGCTGGCGACCGGTCAAAAATTTCCGTTCATTCCGACAACCCGGAGGTCGACCCGGTGGGCGCCTGCGTCGGGCCGAAGGGGCAGCGCGTCCAAGCGGTCGTTGATGAACTGAACGGGGAAAAAATTGATATCGTCCGCTGGTCGGCGGACCCGGTTGAGTTTGTCGCCAACGCCCTCAGCCCGGCGAAAGTGCTGCGCGTCATCGTGAACGAGGAACAAAAGGCGACGACCGTCGTCGTTCCCGACTACCAGCTGTCGCTCGCCATCGGCAAGCGCGGGCAAAACGCCCGGCTGGCAGCGAAATTAACCGGCTGGAAAATCGATATTAAAAGCGAATCAGAAGCGCGGGAAATGGGCATTGACCCATATGCGCCATCCACTTCGCTTGATTTCAGCGGCGCGGCGGCTGATAATGAACATAGTGAGGAAAGCGGCCAACCGTTCACTGAACCGGCAGACATCGAGTGAGGGGGAATGGAGATGGCAGCGCAAAAGAAAATTCCGTTACGCAAATGCGTCGTCACCGGAGAGATGAAACCGAAACGGGAAATGGTGCGCATCGTCCGCTCCAAAGACGGGGAGGTGTCGATCGACCCGACCGGCAAGAAGGCGGGGCGCGGCGCATACATGACGTTGGATCCGGAATGCATTTTGCTGGCCAAAAAGAAAAACATTTTGGCCCGCCATTTAAAGGCCGAAATTGCGGAAACGCTGTATGACGAGCTGCTCGCGTTGGCGGAAAAGGAGAAGCGCACGGGCCATGAACAATAGCCGCTGGGCATCGCTGCTAGGGCTGGCGCAGCGGGCCGGAAAAGTCGTTTCCGGCGAAGGGCTTGTCGTCAAAGAAGTGCAGCGGGGCAAAGCGCAGCTCGTTTTATTGTCCGAAGACGCATCGGTCAATACGGAAAAAAAAGTGACCGACAAGTGCGCGTTTTATGGCGTTCCGCTTTGCAAAGTGCCGGACCGCTATACGCTTGGCGGGGCGATCGGCAAAGACGCCCGCGTCGTCGTCGCCGTCACCGATGAAGGGTTCGCGCGTCAACTGCTGACGATGCTCGACCGATCTTAATGGGGGTGAATGTATGTCCAAAATGCGTGTCTACGAATACGCCAAAAAACAAAACGTGCCTAGCAAGGACGTTATCCATAAATTGAAAGAAATGAACATTGAAGTGAACAATCATATGACCATGCTCGAGGCCGATGTCGTCGAAAAGCTCGATCATCAATACCGCCCGAACACGGGGAAAAAAGACGGGCGAAAAGAGGAAAAGAAAGGGAAAAAGCCGGAGAAGACGGAGAAGCCGAAGCGGCCGACGCCGGCGAAAGCGACCGATTTTGCTGATGAAGAGCTGTTTGACGATGGAAAAGAAGCGGCGAAAAGCAAGCCGGTGAAGAAAAAAGGTGCGCCAAAAGGGAAGGAAACGAAAAAAACCGAAGCCCAGCAGCAGGAGAAAAAGCTGCTCCAAGCGGCGAAAAAGAAAGGCAAAGGGCCGGCCAAAGGGAAAAAACAAGCCGCCCCGGCCGCGAAGCAGCCGCCGCAGCCGGCGAAAAAAGAAAAAGAGCTGCCGAAAAAAATTACGTTCGAAGGTTCGCTGACGGTAGCCGAGCTGGCGAAAAAATTGGGCCGCGAGCCGTCGGAAATCATTAAAAAGCTGTTTATGCTCGGCGTGATGGCGACCATCAACCAAGATTTAGACAAGGACGCGATCGAACTGATCTGCTCCGATTACGGCGTCGAAGTCGAAGAAAAAGTGACGATCGATGAAACGAACTTCGAAACGATCGAGATTGTCGACGCGCCGGAAGATCTCGTGGAACGGCCGCCGGTCGTGACGATCATGGGGCACGTCGACCACGGAAAAACGACGCTGCTCGATGCGATCCGCCATTCGAAAGTGACGGAGCAAGAAGCGGGCGGCATTACCCAGCACATCGGGGCGTACCAAGTGACCGTCAACGACAAAAAAATTACGTTCCTCGATACGCCGGGGCATGAGGCGTTTACGACGATGCGGGCGCGCGGCGCGCAAGTGACGGATATCGTCATTCTTGTTGTCGCTGCCGATGATGGGGTCATGCCGCAAACGGTCGAAGCGATCAACCACGCCAAGGCCGCCAACGTGCCGATCATCGTCGCCATCAACAAAATGGATAAACCGGAAGCCAATCCAGACCGCGTCATGCAAGAGCTGATGGAATACAACCTCGTTCCGGAAGAATGGGGCGGGGATACGATTTTCTGCAAGTTGTCGGCGAAAACGAAAGAAGGCATTGACCACTTGCTTGAGATGATTTTGCTCGTCAGCGAAATGGAAGAATTAAAAGCGAACCCGAACCGGCGCGCCATCGGTACGGTGATTGAAGCGAAGCTTGACAAAGGGCGCGGCCCGGTGGCGACGCTGTTGATCCAAACCGGAACGCTTCGCATCGGCGATCCGATCGTCGTCGGCACGACGTACGGGCGCGTGCGCGCGATGGTGAACGACAGCGGCCGGCGCGTCAAAGAGGCGGGGCCATCGATGCCGGTCGAAATCACCGGTCTGCATGATGTGCCGCAAGCCGGCGACCGCTTTATGGTGTTTGAAGATGAGAAAAAAGCGCGGCAAATCGCCGAAGTGCGGGCGCAGCGGCAGCTGCAGGAGCAGCGGAGCGTCAAAACGCGCATCAGCTTGGACGATCTGTTTGAGCAAATTAAGCAAGGCGAAATGAAAGAGCTGAACTTGATCGTCAAGGCCGACGTCCAAGGATCGGTTGAAGCGCTTGTCGCCGCCTTGCAAAAAATCGACGTCGAAGGCGTGCGGGTGAAAATCATCCACGCTGCCGTTGGCGCCATCACCGAATCGGACATTTCGTTGGCGACGGCTTCAAACGCCATCGTCATCGGCTTTAACGTCCGTCCGGACGCCAACGCGAAGCGCGCCGCCGAATCGGAAAAAGTGGACATCCGCCTCCACCGCATCATTTACAACGTCATCGAGGAAATTGAGGCGGCCATGAAAGGAATGCTCGATCCGGAATACGAAGAAAAAGTGATCGGCCAAGCGGAAGTGCGGCAAACGTTTAAGGTGTCGAAAGTCGGCACGATCGCCGGCTGCTACGTCACCGACGGCAAAATCACTCGCGACAGCAAAGTGCGCCTCATTCGCCAAGGCATCGTCGTCTATGAAGGGGAAATCGATTCGCTCAAGCGGTACAAAGACGACGTGCGCGAAGTGGCGCAAGGCTATGAGTGCGGCGTGACGATCAAAAACTTCAACGATATTAAAGAAGGGGACGTCATCGAGGCGTACGTTATGCAGGAAGTGGCTCGGGCATGATCGGATTCGCCGCGTGCGAGTGCCTGATCTACAACGCCCGGTCGCTGAAGGACAAACGAGCCGTCTTGCAGCGGGTGCTGACGAGAATTCGGCAACGGTACAACGTGTCGGTGGCGGAAATCGATCATCAAGAAGCGTGGCAGCGGGCGAAAATCGGCCTCGTTGCCATCGCGTCCAGCCGCCGCGCTGCCGAACGGGAGCTCGAACGGGCGTTGGCGTTGCTCGATTCGTTTCCCGAGTTGGAGCGGGCGGCGACAGTATTCGAGTGGCTGTGATCGAGGTGATGGATGATGAATATACGGGCAACTCGCGTGGGCGAGCAGATGAAAAAAGAGCTGAGCGACATTATCGGTCGCAAGCTGAAAGACCCGCGCATCGGCTTTGTGACGGTGACCGATGTGCGCGTGACGGGCGATTTGCAGCAGGCCAAAGTGTACATCAGCATCTTGGGCGATGACAAACAGCGGGAAGAGACGCTGAAGGCGCTGGAAAAAGCAAAAGGGTTTATCCGCTCGGAAATCGGGCAGCGCATCCGCCTGCGCAAAACGCCGGACATTTTATTTGAAATCGACGAAACGATCGAATACGGAAGCCGCATTGAGCAGCTGATCCGGCAACTTTCGGACAGCAAGGAAGCTGACGAGAATGCGGATAAGCAGTAGCAAGGGGGCTGACCGAAAAGGTTGGCTGCCTTCAAGATCGGCACGACCGATCGTGCGGCAGAAGCAGTCAGCACGTATATAGAGAAATAAAAGAGAGGATCCCGATCCTTTTGGGACACCCTCTTTGCCGCGCTTTATCCGCAAACGAGGACGAAAAGCGGCAGCGGACGTTCCTTTTCATTTGCGAGTATGGAAACAGAAAGGGTGCGCCGATGGACGGGGTATTGCTGCTCCATAAACCGAAAGGAATGACATCGCATGACTGTGTGGCGAGCGTGCGCCGCCTGCTCGGCGTCAAAAAAGCGGGGCACACCGGTACGTTGGATCCGAACGTGTCCGGCGTGCTGCCCATTTGCCTTGGCAAGGCGACGCGCATCGCTGAATTTTTAACCGGTGCGACGAAAACGTACGAAGGAGAAGTGACGCTTGGCGCCGCGACGACAACGGAAGACGCCGACGGCGACATCATCGCCGCCCGCCCGATCGAGCGGGCGATCGCGCGCGCGGAGATCGAAGCGGTGCTGGACAGCTTGACTGGCGAAATAGAGCAAACGCCGCCGATGTACTCCGCGGTGAAAGTGGGCGGCAAAAAACTATATGAATACGCGCGCGCCGGCCTCGAAGTGGAGCGTCCGGTGCGGCGCGTGACGATTTATGAGCTGAAGCTGCTCGATGAGCGTGAGCAGTTCACCGGGGAAACGGTGTCGTTCCGCTTTCGCGTCACATGCAGCAAAGGCACGTATGTCCGTACGCTTGCGGTGACGATCGGCGAGCGGCTCGGCTACCCGGCGCACATGTCCGATCTGGTCCGGACGGCCTCGGGGCCGTTTCGGCTTGAGGAGTGCGTGACGTTGGCGGAGCTTGCCCGGCGAGCGGCTGACGGAACGGCCGCTTCCCTCATCATTCCGATTGAGCGAGCGCTCTTTCATTTGCCGAAATATCAAATCAATGATAAAGTAGCAGAGAAAGTAAAGAACGGGGCGCTGCTTCGCCTTCCCGCATTTTTCGAGCAGGTTGATGGACCGATTGTGCTCGTTTCGCCTGAGCGGGAAGCGCTGGCTCTGTACGTCAAGCACCCGACGCGCCCCGGCTTGATGAAGCCGCTCAAAGTGTTTCGTTCATGAAAAAGGCGCGGCGGAAACAAAGAAGGTGGGTTATCGATATGGAAACGCTGTTTCTTTCACATCCGCATCAGCTCGAACGGCAAGCGCTCCCCCCTGCCGTGATGGCGCTCGGGTATTTTGACGGCATCCACCTCGGCCACCAAAAAGTGATCAAAACGGCGGTCGAGGCTGCCAAGGAGCGCGGGTACGAAAGCGCGGTGATGACGTTCCATCCCCATCCGTCCGTCGTGCTCGGCAAACAGCCTGAACTTCGCGCCATCACGCCGCTTGGCAAAAAAGAGCGGCTCATTGCATCACTTGGCGTCGATCGGCTGTACGTGGTCGAATTTACGCCGACGTTTGCCGCCTTGGCGCCGGAGCAATTTGTCGACGAGTATTTGGACGGACTGCATGTCAAGCACGTGGTCGCCGGCTTTGACTTCACTTACGGGCGGTTCGGAAAAGGAACGATGGAGACGATGCCAACCCACGCCCGCGGCCGATTTGGGCAGACGGTCATTCCGAAACTCGTCGTCGATGGGGAAAAGGTAAGTTCCACCCGCGTGCGGAAGCTGCTTGAAAGCGGGGACGTGGATCAACTTCCCCGCCTGCTCGGCCGCTTTTATGATCTCGAGGGAACGGTCGTGGCCGGGGAGCGGCGCGGGCGGACGATCGGCTTCCCGACCGCGAACATCGCCTTAAACGGCGATTATATTTTGCCGGCAGTCGGCGTCTATGCCGTCAAGGTGACCGTCAATGGCAATGAGTATGAAGGGGTGGCGAACGTCGGATATAAACCGACGTTTCATGCGGCGCGCGAAGGGCTGCCGACGATCGAAGTGCATTTGTTCCATTTTTCCGGCGATCTTTATGGACAAACGCTCGTCGTCGAATGGCACCGCCGGCTGCGGAGCGAACGGAAATTTGCCAGCGTTGACGAACTGGCCGCGCAAATCGCCCGCGACAAGGAGGAGGCGGAGCAGTATTTCCGGCGCTTCAATGAAAAGACTTGCATTTTGCCGGAAAAAGAGGTATTCTAATCAGTGTATGTGAACCGTTGCTTGGCTAGGCGAGTCACCGACGCCCGCTCGGCAACCGGGGATTTCAAGCTAGGGAGGTGAACGAGGATGGCATTGACGCAAGAACGTAAACGCGAAATCATCGAGCAATTTAAAATCCACGAGAACGACACCGGTTCTCCGGAAGTGCAAATTGCGATTTTGACGGAGCAAATCAATACGTTGAACGAGCATTTGCGCGTCCATAAAAAAGACCATCATTCACGGCGCGGCCTGCTGAAAATGGTTGGGAAACGCCGCAATCTATTGACCTACTTGCGCAACAAAGATGTGACGCGCTACCGTGAATTGATTGAGAAACTTGGATTACGTCGATAAAAAAGCGGGAGCATTCCCGCTTTTTTGCTAGTTTGCAGGCGGGATTGACACGGCGATGATAACAATGACGCCGATTCGTCCATACTAATCATCAGCGGCATCCATCATTTCATTTGTACATAGAGAGGAGTACTCGTCTGTATGGAACAAGAGAAACGCGTGTTTTCCATCGAGGTGGCTGGGCGCCCGCTCATAATCGAGACCGGCGAACTGGCGAAACAGGCGAACGGCGCGGCGCTCGTCCGCTATGGCGACACGGTTGTGCTGAGCACGGCCACCGCATCGCGGGAAGCGAAAAGCGTCGACTTTTTCCCGCTGACCGTCAACTATGAGGAGCGGCTGTACGCCGTCGGGAAAATTCCCGGGGGGTTTATTAAGCGCGAAGGCCGGCCGAGCGAAAAAGCGATTTTGGTGAGCCGGTTGATCGACCGCCCGATTCGCCCGCTCTTTGCCGAAGGGTTTCGCAATGAAGTGCAGGTCGTCTCCATGGTCATGAGCGTTGACCAAGACTGCGCGCCAGAAGTGGCCGCCTTAATCGGTTCCTCGCTGGCGCTGACGATTTCCGACATTCCGTTTGAAGGACCGATCGCCGGCGTGATCGTCGGCCGCGTCGACGGCCAGTTTGTCATCAACCCGACGGTCGAACAAATGGAAAAAAGCGATCTGCATCTCGTTGTCGCCGGCACGAAAGACGCGATCAACATGGTGGAAGCCGGCGCGGACGAAGTGCCGGAAGAAGTGATGCTCGAAGCGATTATGTTCGGCCATGAGGAAGTGAAGCGGCTCATCGCCTTCCAAGAGGAAATCGCCGCCCAAGTCGGCAAAGAGAAAATGGAAGTCGTCCTGTATGAGCCGGATCCAGCGTTGGAGGCGGAAATTCGCCAGCTTGCGGAAGCCGATATTAAAAAGGCGGTGCAAGTGCCGGAAAAATTGGCGCGCGATGCGGCCATTGAAGACGTGAAAGCGGGCGTCATCGCCAAATACGAGGCGGAAGAAGCGGATGAAGAGAAGTTGAAGCAAGTGCAGGAAATTTTGCACAAGCTCGTGAAAGAGGAAGTGCGCCGTCTGATCACGGTGGACAAAATTCGTCCGGACGGGCGCAAAGTCGATGAAATTCGCCCGCTCTCGTCGGCGGTCGGCGTCCTGCCGCGCACGCACGGCTCCGGTCTGTTTACGCGCGGGCAAACGCAAGTGTTAAGCGTCTGTACGCTTGGGGCGCTCGGCGATGTGCAAATTTTGGACGGGCTTGATTTGGAAGAATCGAAGCGGTTTATGCACCACTACAACTTCCCGCCGTTTTCCGTCGGGGAAACGGGGCCGATGCGCGGGCCGGGGCGGCGTGAAATCGGACACGGGGCGCTTGGCGAGCGGGCGCTTGAGCCGGTCGTGCCGTCGGAGCGGGAGTTTCCGTATACGATCCGCCTCGTTTCCGAAGTGTTGGAGTCGAACGGCTCGACCTCGCAAGCGAGCATTTGCGCCAGCACGCTGGCGATGATGGACGCCGGGGTGCCGATTAAAGCGCCGGTCGCCGGCATCGCCATGGGATTGGTGAAAAACGGCGATCATTACACGATTTTGACCGACATCCAAGGCATTGAAGACCATCTTGGCGATATGGACTTTAAAGTCGCCGGCACGAGAAAAGGCGTCACCGCCCTGCAGATGGACATTAAAATTAAAGGACTGACGCGCGACATTTTGGAAGAAGCACTCATGCAAGCGCGCAAAGGGCGGCTGGAGATTTTGGACCATATGATGCAGACGCTCAGCGAACCGCGCAAAGAGCTGTCCCAATATGCGCCGAAAATTTTGATCATGCACATCAATCCGGACAAAATCCGCGAGGTGATCGGACCAAGCGGCAAGCAGATCAACAAAATCATCGACGAGACCGGCGTCAAAATCGACATCGAACAAGACGGCACGATTTTCATCTCGTCGGTCGACGAAGCGGCCAACCAAAAAGCGAAGCAAATCATCGAAGACATCGTCCGCGAAGTCGAAGTCGGCCAAGTGTATTTAGGCAAAGTGAAGCGGATCGAAAAATTCGGCGCCTTTGTTGAACTGTTCAACGGCAAAGACGGGCTTGTCCACATTTCCGAACTGGCCGAAGAACGGGTCGGCAAAGTCGAAGACGTCGTTTCGATCGGCGATGAAATTTTAGTCAAAGTCACAGAAATCGATAAACAAGGACGCGTCAACCTGTCGCGCAAAGCGGTGTTGCGCGACGCCCGCGGCATCGGCCAGGCGCCGAAAGAGACGCGGGAAAAACGGGGAAGACGGCCGGAGCGCCACCGCATGAAGCCTTAGGAATTTGTTTCTTAAGGCTCTTTTGTTATGTTCTACACTGTCCCCCGCCCACATATTTTGTAGTAATGAAAAAGGAGGGGGACAAGGGTGAACAACGCATCCATCCGCTATATGGCGCTGGCGGTCATGTTGCTTGCCGCCTGGATGGCCGTGCATTGGCCGCCGGTCGGCAACTATGTCGAGAGCTGGCGTCCGGCGGACACAACGGCGATGAAAAAGGAGCGCGACAAGCTGTATGAAACGATCGTCAAGCAGGCGAAGCAGTACGAAATTCCCGCCCAAGATGCGGTCATTGATAAAGTGTGGAAGGCGACGCCCGGGTATAACGGTCTGGCCGTCGATATTGACGCTTCCTATCAAAACATGAAAAAAACAGGAACATTCGATGAGCGCAAGCTTGTGTTCCGCCAAGTGCCGCCGCGCGTTCATTTGGACGATTTGCCACCGGCGCCGATCTACCGCGGCCATCCCGACAAACCGATGGTGGCGCTGACGGTCAATGTCGCTTGGGGGGAAGAATACCTTCCTGACATGCTCGAGACGCTGAAAAAGCATCAGGTGAAGGCAACGTTCTTTTTGGAAGGGCAATGGGTAAAAAAACATCCAGAGATGGCAAAAATGATCGCAGATGCCGGCCATGAGATCGGCAACCATTCCTACAGCCATCCTGATATGAAAATGCTCAGCGGCGACGACATTCGCCGCGAGCTCAAGAAAACGAACGAAGTGATCGAAGCGGCGACCGCGGTCCAATGCAAGTGGTTTGCTCCGCCAAGCGGCAGCTATCGCGACGAGGTCGTCGAGATCGCCGCGGAACTTGGCATGAAAACGATTCTATGGAGCGTCGATACAATTGATTGGCAAAAACCAGCCCCATCTGTTATAGTGAAACGGGTGGCAGCGAACATCCATCCCGGCGCCATCGTGTTAATGCATCCGACGATGCCGACGGCGGCGCTTGATGAGCTGATCGTCTCAATCAAACGCCAAGGTTACGCGTTAGGCAGCTTGACGGCCTTATTCGATGAGAAAAGACTGGCAAACAAACAGGAGGAACATGGAGTTGATTAACAAATATACGTGCAAAAACGGTGTGCGAATCGTGCTCGAGCAAATCCCGACGGTTCGATCGGTGGCCATCGGCGTATGGATTGGCACAGGATCGCGCAACGAAACAGAACAAAACAATGGGATCTCGCATTTTTTGGAGCACATGTTTTTTAAAGGAACAACCACGCGCACGGCGCGAGACATTGCCGAAGCATTCGACAGCATCGGCGGGCAAGTGAACGCCTTTACCTCGAAGGAGTATACGTGTTACTACGCCAAAGTGTTGGATGAACACGCCCCGCTGGCGCTTGACATGCTCGCCGATATGTTTTTCCACTCAACGTTTGTGGAAGATGAGCTCCACAAAGAACGCAACGTTGTGCTCGAGGAGATCAAAATGTACGAAGACACGCCCGATGACATCGTCCACGATTTGCTCGGCAAGGCGTGTTACGCGAACCACCCGCTCGGCTATCCGATTTTAGGCACGGAAGAGACGCTGCGCACGTTTACCGGCGATACGCTGCGCCAGTATATGGCCGATTACTACACGCCGGATCGCGTTGTCGTTTCGGTGGCGGGCAACGTGGATGAGCGGTTTATCGACGAGATCGAGCGCTATTTCGGCTCGTTCACGGCAGCAAAGAGGCCGCCTTCTCCAGGGACGCCATCGTTTGCGCCGCAAAAGATGGCGCGCAAAAAAGACGTCGAACAGGCGCATGTGTGCATCGGGTTCAACGGGCTGCCGATCGGTCATCCGGATGCCTACCCGCTCTTGATTTTGAACAATATTTTAGGCGGCAGCATGAGCAGCCGGCTGTTTCAGGAAGTGCGCGAACAGCGCGGATTGGCGTATTCGGTGTTCTCGTACCATTCCGCCTACCAAGACAGCGGCCTGCTCGCCATTTACGCCGGCACCGGGAGCGAGCAGCTCGATGTTTTGTTTGCGACGATTCAAGAAACGATCCGGCAATTAAAAGAAGACGGCATTACCGAAAAAGAGCTGCATAACAGCAAAGAACAAATGAAGGGAAGTTTGATGCTCGGACTGGAAAGCACGAACAGCCGGATGAGCCGCAACGGCAAAAACGAACTGCTCCTTGGCCGCCATCGCTCGCTTGACGAAATCATTGAGGAGATTGAGAGCGTCACGGTGGAAAAAGTGAACGAGCTGGCGCGCACGGTGTTCACCGACGATTACGCGCTCGCCCTCATCAGCCCGGACGGCGTGCTGCCGCGTCCGCTTCGCTCATAAATGGGCGTAAAAAAGCTAACGACCTTTTCCTGAGGTGGTTAGCTTTTTTCTTTTTTGTCTCTTATTCTTCGGGAATGTCGATCATCACCATATCGGAGCCAATTTTGCGGATATAGTTCCACGGCACGCGGATTTCTTGATGGTCTTTCCGCAGCCCGAACCATTTTCCTGTCGGGATAAGGAGCGCCTCCACTTGCCCGGTTTGTTCGTTGATTTCCAAATCCGTTTGTCCGAGCACCCCGAGCCGCTCGGCCCTTCTGACATCCACGATTTCTTTGCCGCTTAGTTCGCTCAGCCTCACCGTCGGTTCCCTCCTTTTTGTCCCTTTATTCTATGTATAGAAACGGAACGGCAAAACATGACTGTTGCAGCCCAGCGCCGCGATGATGACGCCCATTTTTTCCCCCCGGGTCATTCACCCATGGTTTTTCCCCGACATAAGATGGGAAAAGAAATGAAGCAGTTTGCCAACAAAGAAGGTGAGCGTACAACATGATGCTGACAGGAATGCATGTCGCCATCATCGGCGGTGATGCGAGGCAGCTGGAAGTCATTCGCAAACTCGTGGAATTGGATGCCAAGTTATCGCTCGTTGGCTTTGACCAGCTGGCTCATCATTTTACCGGGGCCGTGAAGCTGCCGATTGACGAAGTCGATTTTCCTGATTTGGATGCCATTATTTTGCCGGTTCACGGCACGACGTTGGACGGAAAAGTAAACAGCGTGTTCGCCCAAGAACCGATTCCATTCACCGAAGAAATCGTGAAACGAACGGCCCAACGCTGCACCATTTACTCCGGCATCAGCAACTCGTATTTGGATGAGCTGGTGAGAAAGACCGAACGTAAGCACGTGCAGCTGTTTGCGCGCGATGATGTGGCCATCTACAACTCCATTCCGACCGCCGAAGGCACGGTGATGATGGTCATTCAGCACACCGATTTTACGATTCACGGCTCGCGCGTCGCCGTCTTAGGGCTCGGACGCGTCGGCATGACCGTTGCCCGGACGTTTGCCGCCCTAGGGGCGAAAGTGAAAGTCGGGGCGCGCCGGTCGGAGCATCTCGCCCGCATTACCGAAATGGGGCTCGTGCCGTTTCACCTAAACGATTTG
The DNA here is from genome assembly GCF_000750005.1 of Geobacillus icigianus. Lineage (GTDB taxonomy): Bacteria > Bacillota > Bacilli > Bacillales > Anoxybacillaceae > Geobacillus > Geobacillus icigianus. Next base: position 95,841 of record NZ_JPYA01000186.1, read on the forward strand.
GAAAAAGAAGTGCGCGATATTGACGTCTGCATCAACACGATTCCGCATTTGATTGTCACGGCGAGCGTGATCGCCAAAATGCCGGCCCATACGCTGATCATCGATTTGGCGTCCAAACCGGGCGGCACCGACTTTCGCTACGCCGAAAAACGCGGCGTGAAAGCCATTTTAGCGCCCGGGCTGCCCGGGATCGTCGCGCCGAAAACAGCCGGACAAATCATCGCCAACGTTTTGGCGCAGCTTTTGTATGAAGATTGGCAAAAACGGGAGGAGAACAAACGATGAGCGGAAACAGCCTGAAAGGAAAACGAATCGGCTTTGGCCTCACCGGGTCGCATTGCACGTATGATGCGGTGTTTCCCGAAATTGAAAAACTTGTCCATGAAGGGGCCGAAGTATTGCCGATTGTTACGTACACCGTTAAGACGACCAACACCCGTTTCGGCGAAGGGGAGGAATGGGTGAAAAAACTCGAACAGTTGACGGGAAACGAAGTGATTGACACGATCGTCAAAGCGGAGCCGCTCGGGCCGAAAATTCCGCTCGACTGCATGGTGATCGCTCCGCTCACCGGCAACTCGATGAGCAAGCTGGCCAACGCCATGACCGATTCCCCGGTGCTCATGGCGGCCAAAGCGACGATGCGCAACCACCGCCCGGTCGTGCTCGGCATTTCCACAAACGATGCGCTCGGCTTAAACGGCGTCAACTTGATGCGGCTGATGGCGGCGAAAAACATTTACTTTATTCCGTTCGGCCAAGACGCCCCGCAGGCGAAGCCAAACTCGATGGTCGCCTACATGCCGCTGTTGCGCGACACGGTTCTCGCCGCGCTGGAAGGAAAACAGCTGCAGCCGGTGGTCATCGAACGCTTCCGCTACAACTGAATCAAAAATCAAAGCGGCGCATAAAAATGTTCTCTCGTCCACAGCGGAATGTGATAAAATAAAGACTATGAATTCACTTCTTAGAGTGACGATGTGGAAGGAGAATGGTGGATGACTCAAAAGCAATATCATGTCGCTGTCGTCGGAGCAACGGGGGCCGTCGGGCAGCAAATGGTGCGGACGCTTGAGGATCGGAACTTTCCGGTTGGAACATTGACTTTGTTGTCATCGGAGCGGTCGGCTGGCAAAACAATGCGGTTCCGCGGCGAGGAAATTGAGGTGCAAGCGGCATCACCCGAGCGCTTTGAAGGGGTGGACATCGCCTTGTTCAGCGCCGGCGGGGCGGTATCGAAGGCATTGGCGCCGGAAGCGGTGCGGCGCGGGGCGGTCGTCATCGACAATACGAGCGCCTTTCGGATGGACGAAAACGTGCCGCTTGTCGTCCCGGAAGTGAACGGAAGCGATTTGACGTGGCATAACGGCATTATCGCCAATCCGAACTGCTCGACGATCCAAATGGTCGTGGCGTTGGAGCCGATTCGGAAGGCGTTTGGCTTAGAGCGCGTGATCGTTTCAACGTACCAAGCCGTCTCCGGGGCCGGGGCGCAGGCGATCGAAGAGCTGCATGCGCAGACGAAAGCGGTGCTCGAAGGGAAGCCGGTCGAGGCGAACATTTTGCCAGTGAAATCGGATCGGAAGCATTACCCGATTGCGTTCAACGCCATACCGCAAATCGATAAGTTCCAAGACAACGGCTTTACATTTGAAGAAATGAAAATGATCAACGAAACGAAAAAAATTATGCACATGCCCGAGCTGAAAGTGGCGGCAACGTGCGTGCGCATTCCGGTGGCGAGCGGGCACTCGGAATCGGTGTACATCGAAGTTGAGCAAGACGGCGTCACCGTTGCCGACTTGCACGAGGTGCTTCGCGAGGCGCCGGGTGTCGTGCTGCAAGATGATCCGAGCGAACAGCTGTATCCGATGCCGGTCCATTGCGTCGGCCAGTATGATGTGTTTGTCGGCCGCATCCGCCGCGATTTGGATCATCCGCGCGGCTTCCACCTCTGGATTGTCGCCGACAACTTGCTGAAAGGGGCGGCTTCGAACTCGGTGCAAATCGCGGAACATTTACGAAAGCTCGGGTTGATATAACGCCGTTTTTTCACGGCATCTCCCGCCTCAACGCGGCACGGCGTTCGCCTGACACAAGGCGGACGCCCAAGGATGGGCCAGCGTGACGGAGGCCCCGCCTTCCTCGCAGCGAAGGCCGGGAAAGTTTATCCAATCGTCGAGGTGTTACCATGAAAATTATCGTCCAAAAGTTCGGCGGCACGTCCGTCCGCGATGAACGCGGGCGAAACATGGCGCGCCGCCACATTGAAAAGGCGCTTGAAGACGGCTACAAAGTTGTTGTCGTCGTATCGGCCATGGGCCGATACGGCGATCCGTACGCGACCGACACGCTTCTTAGCCTGATCGGCGGCTCCGAGCATCATGTGACAAAGCGCGAACAAGACTTGCTCATGGCGTGCGGAGAAATCATCTCCAGCGTCGTGTTCAGCAACTTGTTGAACGCCCACGGCATCAAAGCGGCGGCGTTCACGGGCGCGCAAGCCGGATTCCGCACGAACAGCGACTATACGAACGCCAAAATCGTCGAGATGCGCTGCGACCGCCTCCTTGAGGCGCTTGAACAGCACGATGTCGCCGTCGTGGCCGGCTTTCAAGGGATGGCGGAAAACGGCGATATCACAACGCTCGGCCGCGGTGGCAGCGACACATCGGCGGCGGCGCTCGGCGCGGCGCTAAACGCCGAGCGGGTCGATATTTTCACCGATGTCGACGGCGTCATGACCGCTGATCCGCGCATTGTCGAAAACGCCCGACCGCTTGAGGTTGTCACCTATACGGAAATTTGCAACATGGCGTATCAAGGGGCGAAAGTCATTCACCCGCGCGCGGTCGAAATCGCTATGCAGGCGAAAGTGCCGCTGCGCATCCGCTCGACGTATTCGGATGCGCCGGGAACGCTTGTCACCTCCTCGATTCGTCCGCAAAAGGGGAGCGACGTGCGGGAGCGGCTAGTGACGGGCATCGCCCATGTCGCCAACGTCACGCAAATCAAGGTGCTGGCGAAAGAAGGGCATTATGAGCTGCAGTCGGACGTGTTTCAAGCGATGGCCCACGAAGGGATCAGCGTCGATTTTATCAATATTTCCCCATACGGCGTTGTCTACACGGTCAGCGGCGAGATGACGGACAAAGCGATTGCTGCTTTGCGCCGCATCGGCTATGAACCGGCCGTGACGCCGCGTTGCGCCAAAGTATCGGTCGTCGGCGCCGGCATCGCCGGCGTGCCCGGGGTGACGGCGAAAATCGTCACCGCCTTGTCAGAACAAGGCATTCAAATTTTGCAATCGGCTGACAGCCATACGACCATTTGGGTGTTAGTGAAAGAGGAAGATATGGAAAAAGCGGTCAACGCTCTCCATGACGCCTTTTGCCTATCTGAGGCGGGGGGAGACGAAGCGATTTGGAGTGAGGAGTGAAAACCGTGATTCAGTTCGGAAACGTCGTAACGGCGATGGTCACGCCGTTTGACCGAAAAGGGAATCTTGATTTGCCGAAAACGACGGAGCTGGTCAACTATTTGCTCGACCATGGCACGGATGCGCTCGTCGTCGCCGGCACGACCGGCGAATCGCCAACATTGACGACCGAAGAAAAACTGGCGCTCTTTCGCCATGTCGTCGCCGTCGTCAACGGCCGCGTGCCGGTCATTGCTGGGACGGGGACGAACAATACGCGCGCTTCGATCGAGCTGACCAAGCGGGCGGAAGAGGCGGGCGTCGACGCCGTCATGCTCGTTTCGCCGTATTACAATAAACCGAACCAAGAAGGGTTGTACCAGCATTTCAAAGCGATTGCCGAAAGCACATCGCTGTCGGTGATGCTCTATAACGTCCCGGGCCGCACAGCGGTCAGCCTCGCTCCGGAAACCGTCATCCGGCTGGCGGAAATCCCAAACATCGTTGCGGTCAAAGAGGCGAGCGGCAATTTGGACGCTATGGCCGAAATCATTGAACGGACCCCGGACGATTTTTTGCTTTATAGCGGCGATGACAGCTTGACGCTTCCGGTGCTCGCCATCGGGGGGGCCGGCGTGGTCTCGGTTGCTTCGCACATCATCGGCGATGAAATGCAGCGAATGATTCGCGCCTTCCAAGCTGGAGATCACCAGCAGGCGGCGGCGCTGCACCGAAGATGGCTGCCGCTCATGAAAGGGCTGTTTGCCGCTCCAAGCCCGGTTCCGGTGAAAACGGCGCTGCAGCTTTGTGGGCTGGATGTCGGCGCCGTTCGTCTTCCGCTCGTCCCGCTCACGGAACAGGAACGGAACGAGCTTCAGCGCCTGCTTTCTGCTCTGTCGTAACCGAGCGCCCTCAACGTCTCCTTGGCGGGCGTTGAGGGCGCTTTTCGCTGGTGAGAAATCCAGCGGTTGGCGCATTAGCCATCTTGTGTTTCTCAACATCGATTCGTTATAATAAAAGCAAGTGACTTTGAGCGGGTTAGCATCATGATTGGGAGGACGCAGCCTTGAAATCAAAAATAAAGCCGGTAGAGAAAATACGCCTTTTTGCCCTAGGGGGAGTAGGGGAAATCGGCAAGAACATGTATGTCGTCGAATTGGACGAGGACATTTTTGTCATCGATGCCGGGGTGATGTTCCCAGAAGATGAAATGCTCGGCATCGACAAGGTGATCCCCGACATCACCTATTTGGTTGAACGGCAGCACCGCATTCAAGCGATTTTCCTCACCCATGGGCATGAGGAGCACATGGGAGCGATCGCCTACGTGCTCAAGCAGCTGTCCGTTCCAGTTTACGGAACGAAGCTGACGATCGGATTGGCAGAGGCGTTGCTGAAGGAACAAGGAGTGTCGGGCGCCAAGCTGAACGAAATCCACCCGGATGTCGAGCTCGTGTTTGACAAAGCCAAGGTCACCTTTTTCCGCACGATTCACAGCATTCCCGATTCAGTCGGCATCAGCTTGCAAACATCGCAAGGCGCGATCGTGTACACGAGCGATTTTAAGTTTGACCAGACGCCCTACGGCAACAGCCGCACCGATTTGGGCAAAATCGCGCAAATCGGCGAACAAGGGGTGCTCTGCTTGCTGTCGGACAGCACAAACGCCGAGCGTCCGGGCTACAGCGGTTCCGACACGGCCGTTGCCTATGAAATCGCCGACGTGATCGGCCATGCGCCAGGGCGGGTATTCGTCGCCTGCTACGCCTCAAACATTACCCGCATCCAACAGGTGCTTTATGCATCGCACGAGTCCGGGCGCAAAGTGGCGGTGATCGGCAAAACGCTGCACAAAGTGATGGACATCGCCGTGCGCCTTGGCTATTTGCACGTTCCAGACAAGGTGACGATCTCGGCCCACGATCTCGATCGCTACCATGACCGCGAGCTCGTCATTTTGACCACCGGAGGGCATGGTGAGCCGATGAGCGCGCTATGGCGGATGGCGCGCCAAACGAACAAGCACGTGAACATCAAGGAAGGCGATACCGTCATCGTCGCCGCGTCCGTCATGCCGGGCTATGAACTCGGGTTTGCGAAAACGATTGACGCCTTGTACCGCGCCGGGGCGAACGTCATTTACCGCGATCGGCAAGTGCACGTATCGGGGCATGGCTGCCAAGAAGAATTAAAGCTGATGCTCAACTTCATGCGCCCGAAGTACTTCATCCCCGTCCACGGGGAATACCGGATGCAAAAGGCGCACGCTCGGCTGGCGAAAGCGGTCGGCATCTCGGAAGAGCGGACGTTTTTGATCGACAAAGGCGAAGTGATCGAGTTTCGCGGCGGCGTCGCCCGTTCCGGCGGCAAAGTGCCGTACGGCAACATTTTAATTGACGGGCTTGGCATCGGCGATGTCGGCAACATCGTCCTGCGCGATCGGCGCTTATTGTCGCAAGACGGCATTTTAATCGCCGTCGTCACGCTGAATAAAGAAGCGAAAACGATCGCGGCGGGACCGGAAATCATTTCGCGCGGATTTGTTTATATGCGCGAGTCGGAGACGTTGCTTGAGGAAGCGGAGAAGATGGTGGCTTCGATCATCGAGCGCTGCCTTGAATCCTACATGCTCGAATGGTCGTCGCTGAAAGCGAACATCCGTGAAGCGCTCAGCCAATTTTTATTTGAAAAAACAAAGCGGAGGCCAATGATTTTACCGATTATTATGGAAGTGTAATTCTTCTTGCCACACTTGAGTCGCAAAACCTTGATATGTCAAGGTTTTCGGCTCTTTTTTTACTTTTTAAATCGTCCTTTGATCACATATTGACCACCTTTACGATGCTAAAGCGATTTGCTTCTAACCTGTTTGACAGCCAAGTCAAAGTTTCTGGCAAAGCTCTTTTGCATCGATGTAACATGAGCGTAGGTATTCAGTGTGATCGTAATATCAGCATATATCCCAGCGATTCGGGAGGCCAGATCCGCACGCAATCTTTTCTTTCCGCGTTCAATTTCACAAAACGTAGGGGTAATGTTTAACATTTTAGCGATGTGCGTCCCGTGTATGCCACGTTCTTTTCGGAGTTTTCGAATGTTATTATTCATTTCACATCTATTCTAATGGCCGAGAAAAAGCTGACGCCAAAGTTGTGAATCTACGGTAATCTGGTATTGAGCCATTTCAAAATCCCCTCTTCCTAGAATGGTGTGGGTAACTTCATTCTTATTGACTTAACTCTGTAAATATAGTAAACTGACAATTGGGAAAAAATTTTGAAATAAAGGAGTTGTTTGGGGATGACCTCTATTCGCAGCCAACCGGCCACGTTCCAACTGGTTTCCTATCAAGCCAATCAACGTACGACCCAGACCGAGCGCGTACTTTCCAGCAAAGAAGCAGGACTGGCAACAGGGGGAAGCGAAAAGGATTCGGCCGATGCCGTGCAGATCAGCAGACAGGCGCAAGCGCTCTATCAAGCCTCGCTGCTGGCGAAGCCGGATGCGGCAGAGGCAGTCGCGACTGCGACAGCCAAAGAAAACAAAGGAGATGAACTTCGCGGCAAAATTCTGAGTCAGGCCAAGCGCTGGGTGGGGAAAATCCCGTATGCTCAACCCGGTGCGGGTACAGTCAACCTAAACAAGGTGACACCCAAATCGATGGATTGCTCCGGTTTTACTTCGTCTGTATATTTGACGGAATTGAATATAAACATCGGCCGGACCACATCTGACCAGATCAAACGGGGCAGCGAAGTGACAAAAGGCAAAACACCTGATGAAACCAATTTGAAAATCGGGGATCTGATCTTCTTTGACTGGGATGAGGACAAAAAAGTGGATCATGTGGCGATGTACGCAGGAAAAGATACCAACGGCAATCATTTGTACATCCACGAAGGGGGAACCGGGTCATCCGCCAATGTCAGAATTGACAAGCTGGATTATATCTGGAGTAAAAACGTGATGAAAATCAAACGGATCATTCAGGATGATGGCAGCCTGACAAACTAGGGAGGTCAACTCATATGAAACGCAAACAATGGATCGGGGTCATGGCATGGTGCCTAGCGATAGGAGGGAGCAATCTGCTGACATATGTCTGGAGTCACACCCCGTCTCCCGTCGTACATGCGGATGCTCCGACTCCCTATGCGTCCAAGGAAAATATTCTGAAAATGAATGAATACATGGATGAGTCTGAACAGTATTATCGGCGTCTGTACCATTTCTACCAACAAAATGCTCCTGCACCTTTGGCAAAAAATGAAAAAATTCGGGTCGTTTACGAATTTGTCGAAAGCTACTTTCACCGTGACCCGAAGGAACTGCTGAAGTGGATCGAGGGAGACAAGGCAATGCAAAAGTGGAAACAACATCCTCGTCTGCAGAATACAAGCAATGACATCAGGCAAATCGTGTGTTACGATCCGGTACAACCACTGAAGGAATGCAGTCCGAATCAGGTTGAGGTCACCATTATTCGCAACAAGTTGCCCGAATTTGACCGGTTCAACGACTACGCCGACCGGATGGAACGATTTGATACCTATCGGGAGAAGTGGGTTCTCCAACTGAAAAAGAAGGGGAACACCTATAAAGTCATCGACTGGTCGATCCAGGCCAAATAGACACAGCGACCGGATGCCGGTGATTTTGTGGCCAGAGGATGAAGATATGGCTCGATCGGGAGAAATACGATCCCGACTTGTTCCAATCGCTGCTTATTCCATTTGACCCTGGACGGATACGAGCGTACCCAGTACCTAAGATTGTTGGAAGTCCGAAAAATGATTTCCCTGAGTGCATTGAGGGGGTGCGTGGCAGTAGCCGCAACCTCCTGTCTTTTTGTCGAAGACCGATTCTCGTACAAGCCTTTTTCAACATCCGAGGGACGCTTTAATGTTAATGCAAAATAGCTAAGAATATATCAAGACGCTTCATATATTTTTCAGAAGGCCGGTACTCATCATATTATCCTCGTGCTCAACCCAAAAATCTCTCCAAATTCTCTTTTGTTATATCCATGATACAGTCGAGCCTTCTTGATCCGCTGGCCTAGTGTATGTTCCGGAAGGTTCTCAAAACAACCAAGGTAAGCGATTGACACCCCCAAAGCTTTAGATCATCTTCTAAGATTAGGCGGGCTTACTGTTGACTTGTTCTGTTCGGCCAGACGAAGAGAACGGACACTGAGACCGGTTGCAGCAGCAAGATCGACAAGCAACATGTTTTTCGCTAAACGAGCACGTCTTATGCACCCACCGGGTGTATCATCTTCTGGCAATGCAGGTGACGTTGAAGTTTCCCTGTAAATCGCCAGTTCTAGGTGGTTATCTTCACGCGTGCCCCTGCGGATTTTTCGGCTCGCGGGAACAGCGGCAGTGTACCTGCACACCGCCGCAAATCCAGCGATACCGCGCCCGTTTGTCAGGGCCGCTGTTGGATCGGATCGACATCCACCTTGAGGTGCCGGGCGTAACCTTTGCGCTTTTACCACATTGACCACAATTTTGCCCACTAGCTTATTTTATTTCGTTTGCTGAAATAAAAGTGTAATGCAATCATGCTCAAAGTCCAACGAAAAATGCTGGGAACGGTCGGTTGTTGCCGGCATTTTTCTTTCTTTTTTCGGCCATACTAAACGTATGACCGACAAGAAAGGAGACGAAACAATGGAGAAGGAGCGTTATTTCCAAGCGGAAGCCGAGGGCGAACAGCCGGAGACAAAGACCGAGGAAGCAACCGCCGCCATCACCCAACTCGGGCAGACGAACGTTCCGCAAATGGAACTCGATACGAACATTCATTGCTTGACGATCGTCGGCCAAATTGAAGGCCATATTCAGCTGCCGCCGCAAAACAAAGCGACGAAATACGAGCATGTCATTCCGCAGATCGTCGCCATTGAGCAAAATCCGAAAATCGAAGGGCTGCTTGTCATTTTGAACACTGTTGGCGGCGATGTCGAAGCCGGGCTCGCCATCGCCGAAATGCTTGCGTCGCTGTCGAAACCGACCGTTTCCATCGTGCTTGGCGGCGGCCATTCGATCGGCGTGCCGATTGCCGTTTCGTGCGACCATTCGTTCATCACCGAGACGGCGACGATGACGATCCACCCGATCCGTCTGACCGGGCTTGTGATCGGGGTGCCGCAGACGTTTGAGTATTTGGATAAAATGCAGGAGCGCGTCGTCCGCTTCGTGACGAAACATTCGAAGATCAGTGAGGAAAAGTTTAAAGAGCTCATGTTTTCCAAAGGCAATTTGACGCGCGACATCGGCACGAACGTCGTCGGACCCGACGCCGTCCGGTACGGGCTGATCGACGAGGTGGGCGGCGTGTCGCAAGCGATGGCGAAGCTGCGCGAGCTGATTGAGATGAAAAAAAGCGGCGAAGGGAAGATCGTTCAATGATTTTGTATACGATGATGCCCGAGTATTTAGTGTTCCCCACCGACAGGGCGGCGTACGAAAAGCAGAAATTGGTGTATTATGACGGCATCCCGTTTCTTGTGCAAGCCACGGAAACCGGCGAGTATGAAATCGTGCAAAATTTAAGCACCAATCCTTACCACTTTTTAGAGGCGAAATACGCCCCGGGGGCCCGGTTTCCCGCTTCAGCGGCAACATCGTAATGAATTGTTTCGCCATTCATGGTATAATAGTAGACAAACAGAAAAAGCAGCCATTGTTGGCTGCTTTTTTCCGGCTTTGCCACTGAAAAGATGTTGGAGTGAACGACACATGGCGAAACGAAAGCGACGAAAAAAAGGAAAACGGCCAAAAGGGCAGTCATGGGTGGACACTGTTCGCTTTGAATTGATCGGCCTTAGCTTGCTCGCTGTGGCCGTGGTGGCGATAGCCCGCCTTGGGCTCGTTGGGGAAACGCTCGTGCTCATCAGCCGCTTTTTTTTCGGCGAATGGTACATGCTATTGTTGATCGGCCTTTTGGCGTTATCAGCGGCGCTTATCTGGCAGCGGCAGTGGCCGTCATGGACGAGCCGCCCGTTTGTCGGCGTGGCGGTCATCGCGGCGGCGCTCCTGCTTTTAAGCCATGACAGGCTGTTTGCGCTGATGTCGCGCCGCGGACAGTGGGATCCGAGCGTCATGCGGACGACGTGGGCTTTGTTTTGGAATGAAGCGAGCGGCAAGACGGCCGATGCCGATTTAGGCGGGGGGATGGTAGGCGCTCTGCTGTTTGCCGCCAGTTATCAGCTGTTTGATTCAACTGGGACGAAATGGATTTGTTTCCTCTTGTTTCTCATCGGTTTGATCATTCTTACCGGAAAGCCGCTGCGTGACACAGCCGGCCGATGGATCGAGCTTGCCGCATCGGTTGTTCGTCAAGAATGGCGGGCGTTTCTTGAGGATGTGAAGCAATGGCGGACGGGAAGGAAGGGCAAAGCGAACCGCAGCCAAAGCCGGCGGACGCGGCGCGCGGCCCGGCCTGAGGAGGAGCCGGCGGACGCGGCGGAGCTGGAAGAGGAAATGCTGTCTCCGCCCCCGATCATCTCCGATTTTGCCGCTGTCCGTTCGGCGGCTGAGCCGGAAGAGGAGAGCGAACGGGCGGAAGATGATGGGGACAGAGGGAAGCCGACGCCGCCGTTGGCTTTTTCCGCCCATGAAAATACGAACTACGACTTGCCGCCGCTCGATTTGCTCCGCTTGCCGAAACCGGCCGGGCAGTCGGCCGACCATGCCAACATTTACGCCAACGCCCGCAAACTGGAGAAAACGTTCCAAAGCTTTGGCGTCAAGGCGAAAGTGACGCAAGTGCATCTCGGCCCGGCGGTGACGAAGTACGAAGTGTATCCGGACGTCGGGGTGAAAGTGAGCAAAATCGTCAGCTTAAGCGACGATTTGGCGCTCGCGTTGGCGGCGAAAGACATCCGCATCGAGGCGCCGATTCCCGGCAAATCGGCGATCGGCATTGAAGTGCCGAACGAAGAAATCGCGACCGTCTCGCTGCGCGAGGTGCTGGAAGCCGTTGAGCATACCAAGGCGGAAGCGAAGCTTTTAATTCCGCTTGGCCGTGACATCTCCGGAGAAGTCGTGGCGGCGGAACTAAACAAAATGCCGCATTTATTAATCGCCGGCGCGACCGGCAGCGGCAAGAGCGTCTGCATCAACGGCATCATCGTCAGCCTGCTTATGCGCACGAAGCCACATGAAGTCAAGCTGATGATGATCGACCCGAAAATGGTCGAGCTGAGCGTGTATAACGGCATTCCTCATTTGCTGACGCCGGTCGTCACCGATGCGAAAAAAGCGGCCCAAGCGCTGAAAAAGGTCGTCCAAGAAATGGAGCGCCGCTACGAGCTGTTCTCCCACACCGGCACGCGCAACATTGAAGGGTATAACGAACAGATCCGCCAGCAGAACGAAACGGTGCCGGAACAGCAACCGCTCTTGCCGTACATCGTCGTGATCATCGACGAGCTAGCGGATTTAATGATGGTGGCGTCATCGGATGTAGAAGAAGCCATCACCCGCTTGGCGCAAATGGCACGGGCGGCCGGCATCCACTTGATTATCGCCACCCAGCGGCCATCGGTTGATGTCATCACCGGCGTCATTAAGGCGAACATCCCGTCGCGCATCGCCTTTAGCGTCTCATCGCAAATCGATTCGCGCACGATTTTGGACATGGGCGGAGCGGAAAAGCTGCTCGGGCGCGGCGACATGCTGTTTTTGCCGATGGGAGCTTCCAAACCGGTGCGCGTGCAAGGGGCGTTCGTTTCCGATCAAGAGGTCGAAGACGTTGTTCAGTACGTCATCGGCCAGCAGCGAGCGCAATACTATGAAGAAATGATGGTCGAGGACGGCGAGCCATCGGCCGGCGACCTTGATGACGACTTGTACGACGAGGCCGTCCGCTTGGTGGTCGAAATGCAGAGCGCGTCCGTTTCGATGCTGCAGCGCCGCTTCCGCATCGGCTACAACCGCGCCGCCCGCTTGATCGACGCCATGGAAGAGCGCGGCGTCGTCGGGCCGTATGAAGGAAGCAAACCGCGCGCGGTGCTGTGGTCGAAAGAGGACATCAAAAAGACATCCTAAACCGAATAAGGCGGGCAAAAATCAGCGCCGCCCGCCTTATGATGCATCTTATTGGAAGCGTTATCAAACCTGTTTCTTTTTCTTCGACAAAATTTGATATCGCCTATTTATTTGCCCAAGAAAACGTGATATAGTATTTTCGAAAAGGTTATATGTCTAATGTCAGAGGTCTGATCTTTAGCGGAAACGTGGAGGACATTGTCATGTCAATCAAAGCAGACAGCCGCCATCTGTATTTGCAAGTGATCGATCGCTTAAAACGGGATATCGAAACAGGCGTGTACAAAGAAAAGCAAAAACTGCCGTCTGAGTTTGAACTGGCCAAGCAGCTCGGAGTCAGCCGGGCGACGCTGCGCGAGGCGCTTCGGGTGCTCGAAGAAGAAAACGTCATCATTCGCCGCCATGGCGTCGGAACGTTTGTCAATGCTCGTCCGCTGTTTACGTCCGGCATCGAGCAGCTCTCAAGCGTGACCGATATGATCCGCCAAGCCGGACGCAAACCGGGGACGATTTTTTTATCCTCTTCGATTCAGCATCCGACCGAGGACGACATGCGCCGCTTTCAATGCGGGCCGGACGAGGGGTTATTGCTGATCGAGCGGGTGCGTACGGCCGATGGCGAACCGGTCGTTTACTGCATCGACAAAATTCTGTGCAAATATTTGCCAAGGGGCATTTCGTATGAGCAGGAATCGCTGTTTGAAAGCCTGCACAACCAAGCGCACCGCGACATCGCCTATGCGGTCGCGCGCATCGAGCCGCTCGGCTATCACGAAAAAGTGTCGCCGATTTTGCAATGCGATCCGGAAACGGCTTTGCTTGTTTTGAAACAAATGCATTTCGATAAAAACGACGAAGCCATCTTTTATTCGATCAACTATTTTCGCTCCGACAAATTCAGCTTCCATGTCATGCGGAAGCGGTTTGGCTTTTAAGGAGGTGAAAACGGGTACATAGAAGCAGAAAGGCAGTTCCATACTAAGTGAAGAAACCAATTTTTATGTAGGGGGTAAATGGATGATGAAAAAGCGGCTTGGTTTTCTAGTGTCAACGTTGTTTGCCGCCAGCACGATGCTCGCCGCCTGTGGCGGTCAAGGGGGAAATAATGCCGGGGGCAACGGAAAAGATACGTTCAGCGTCGCCATGGTCACCGACGTTGGCGGGATCGACGACAAATCGTTCAACCAGTCGGCTTGGGAAGGATTGCAAAAATTCGGCAAAGACAATGGGCTTGAAAAAGGCCGCGGCGGCTATGACTACTTGCAGTCATCGAGCGATTCCGACTACGCCACGAACTTAAACAAACTCGTGCGCAGCGATTTTGATTTGATTTACGGCATCGGCTACTTGATGGGCGACGCGGTGAAAGAAGTCGCCAAGCAAAACCCGAAAAACCATTTCGCCATCGTCGACACGGTGGTGAACGAGCCGAACGTCGCCAGCATCACGTTCAAAGAACATGAAGGTTCGTTCCTCGTCGGCGTGGTCGCCGGGTTGATGACGAAAACAAACAAAATCGGGTTTGTGGGCGGCATGGAAATTCCGCTGATCGAGAAATTTGAAAGCGGGTTCCGCGCCGGCGTCAAAGCCGTCAACCCGAAAGCGAAGGTGGAAGTGCAATACGCCGGGGGGTTCGACCAAGCGGACAAAGGGAAAGCGATCGCCTCGAGCATGTACGCGTCTGGCATCGATATCATCTACCATGCCTCTGGAGCGACCGGAAACGGCGTCTTCTCAGAAGCGAAAGACTTGAAGAAAAAAGATCCGAACCGTAAAATTTGGGTCATCGGCGTCGACAAAGACCAAGCGCCGGAAGGGGAAGTGAAAGTGGGCGACAAAACGTACAACGTCACGCTCACTTCGATGGTAAAACGCGTCGATGTGGCGGTGTATGACTTGGCGAAACAGGCGAAAGCCGGAAACTTCCCGGGCGGCAAAACGATCGAGTACGGATTGCCCGAAAACGGAATTCGCGTCGCTACGACTGGCGGCAACGTTCCGGAAAACGTTTTGAAAGCTGTTGATGAGTGGAAACAAAAAATAATTAAAGGTGAAGTGAAAGTCCCGACCAACCGGAAAGAGTATGAACAATTCGCTGCGACGATCAAGTGACGAACAACGGTAAAGAAGGCTAGTGCGTGCGCTAGCCTTTTTCAAAATCATGAAATGAAGGGCGGCCGTTCCGCTGCCGCCTCTCATTTTGTGATTTTGACCTTGCCGAAATGGGGAGTGAAGCGTTTGGAATACGTGATTGAAATGCTCAACATCCGCAAAGTGTTTGGCGCGTTTGTCGCCAACGACAACATTACGCTGCAAGTGAAAAAAGGGGAGATCCACGCCCTCCTTGGCGAAAACGGGGCCGGCAAGTCGACGCTCATGAACGTGCTGTTTGGCCTTTATCAGCCCGATGGCGGCGAAATCCGCGTCAAAGGGAAGCCGGTGCGCATCACCGACCCGAACGTCGCCAACGATCTCGGTATCGGCATGGTGCATCAACATTTTATGTTGGTCGATACGTTCACCGTCACCGAAAACATTATTTTAGGCAGCGAGCCGACGCGGGCGGGAACGATCGATATCAAGCGGGCCGAGCAGGAGGTGCGCGAGCTGTCGGAACGATACGGGCTTGCTGTTGATCCGACGGCGAAAGTCGCTGACATTTCGGTCGGCATGCAGCAGCGCGTGGAAATTTTAAAGACGCTCTATCGGGGCGCCGACATTTTGATTTTTGACGAACCGACAGCGGTGTTGACGCCGCAGGAAATTCGCGAGCTGATGGACATTATGCGCACCCTTGTCCGCGAGGGGAAATCGATTATTTTGATCACCCATAAGCTCAAGGAAATTATGGAAGTGTGCGACCGCGTCACCATCATCCGCCGCGGCAAAGGGATTGCGACGCTCAATGTAGCGGAGACGAACCCGAACGAACTGGCGGCGCTCATGGTCGGCCGCGAGGTGCAATTCACGACGGAAAAACGGCCGGCCGAACCGGGAACGCCGGTGCTTGAAATTGAAGGGTTGGTCGTCAAAGACGCCCGCGGGCTCGCCGCGGTCAATGGGTTGAATTTGACGGTGCACGGCGGTGAAATCGTCGGCATTGCCGGAGTCGACGGCAATGGGCAGACCGAGCTGATCGAAGCGATAACCGGCTTGATCAAAGCAGAATCCGGGACGATTCGGCTCAACGGCCGAGACATTACGAACTTGCCGCCGCGCCAAATCATCGAAGCCGGCGTCGGCCATATTCCGCAAGACCGGCATAAGCATGGGCTGGTGCTCGATTTTCCGATCGGCGAGAACATGGTGCTGCAGACGTATTACAAGCCGCCATACTCCAAGCGGGGCTTGTTGAACTTCACGGCGATTTATGAAAAAGCGCGCCAGCTCATCCGCGAGTTTGACGTGCGCACGCCGGATGAGTATACGAAAGCAAGGGCGTTGTCGGGTGGCAACCAGCAAAAAGCGATCATCGGCCGCGAAGTCGACCGCGATCCGGACTTGTTGATCGCCGCCCAGCCGACGAGGGGGCTTGACGTCGGAGCGATCGAGTTTATTCATAAACGGCTCATCGAACAGCGCGACCGCGGGAAAGCGGTGCTGCTCGTTTCGTTTGAGCTCGATGAAGTCATGAACGTCAGCGATCGGATCGCCGTCATTTACGAAGGAAAAATCGTCGCCATCGTCGATCCGAAAGCGACGACGGAGCAAGAGCTTGGGCTGTTGATGGCCGGAAGCAAACGGAAGGAAGCGGGTGTGTCGTCATGAAATCCAATCGCCTTCAACAACTTTTCATTCCCGTGCTGGCGGTCTTGCTTGGCATGATTGCCGGCTCGATCGTGATGCTCGCAAGCGGCTACAATCCGATCGCTGGCTTTTCCGCTCTCGTATACGGAGCGTTTGGCGATACGTACTATATCGGCGAAACGATCCGGCAGACGACGCCGTATATTTTGACCGGCTTGGCGGTCGCGTTCGCGTTTCGCACCGGCTTGTTTAATATCGGGGTCGAAGGGCAGCTGATCGTCGGCTGGCTCGCCGCCGTTTGGGTCGGGGTGTCGTTTGATTTGCCCAAAATCGTCCATTTGCCGCTCGCCATTTTGGCAGCCGCTGCGGCTGGGGCGTTGTGGGGCTTGCTTCCCGGCGTGTTAAAGGCCTATTTGAAAGTCCATGAAGTCATTATTACGATCATGATGAACTATATCGCCTTGCACGTCACGAACGCCATCATCCGCTCGGTGCTGTCGGATGAAGGATTCAAATCGGATCCGGTCAAGCCGAGCGCCTCGCTCCAGTCCGAGTTTTTCGGGGCGATCACGCACCACTCGACGATGCATTACGGCATTTTCATCGCCATCGCCGCGGCGTTCATCATGTGGTTTTTGTTGGAGCGGACAACGAAAGGGTTTGAGCTGCGCGCGGTCGGCTTCAATCAGCACGCGTCACAGTACGCCGGCATGAACGTGCGCGCCAACATCATTTTAGCCATGGTCATCTCCGGTGCTTTTGCCGGTGTCGCCGGGGCGATGGAAGGGCTTGGGACGTTTGGAAACATCTCTACGAAAGCCGGATTCACCGGCCTTGGGTTTGACGGCATTGCCGTCGCCTTAATCGGCGGCAACAACGCGTTTGGCATTTTGCTCTCTGCCTTGTTGTTTGGCGCCTTGAAAGTCGGGGCGCTGGAAATGCCGTCAAGCGCCGGCGTGCCGACTGAGCTCGTCGATATCATTATCGCGCTCATTATTTTCTTTGTCGCATCCAGCTACATGATCCGCTGGCTGTTATCTCGTGGACAAAAGGGGGCGGAGTAAGTGAGCGTGTACGATGTCTTGCAGACGATTATCCCGACGGCCATTTTCTTTGCGGCCCCCCTTATTTTCACCGCGCTTGGCGGCGTGTTCAGCGAACGGTCCGGCGTTGTGAACATCGGGCTGGAAGGGCTTATGACCATCGGCGCGTTTGTCGGGATTGTGTTTAATTTGACGTTTGCCGATCGATTGGGCGCATGGACACCATGGCTCGCCTTAGTGGCGGCCGTGATCGTCGGGGCTGTCTTTTCCTTGCTGCACGCTGTCGCGTCGGTGACGTTTCGCGCCGATCAAGTCGTCAGCGGGGTGGCGATCAACTTTTTGGCTCTCGGCTTGTCGTTGTTTTTGGTGAAAAAAATGTACGGCAAAGGACAAACCGACCAAATTCAAGTCGGATTTGACAAAATGGATGTGCCGGTATTAAGCGATATCCCGATCATTGGGCCGCTGTTGTTTTCCAACGCCTATGTGCCGTCGTACATTGCCATTGCTTTGGCGTTTGTATCATGGTATGTCATTTATAAAACGCCGTTTGGCCTGCGGCTGCGCGCGGTCGGCGAACATCCGATGGCGGCCGATACGATGGGGATTAACGTCGCCAAAATGCGCTATATCGCCGTCATGATCAGCGGGGCGCTCGGCGGGCTGGGCGGCGCGGTGTACGCGACGATCATCTCCCGCGACTTCAGCCATGCGACGATCTCGGGGCAAGGGTTTATGGCGCTCGCGGCGATGATTTTTGGCAAATGGCATCCGGTCGGGGCGATGGGGGCGGCGCTCTTTTTCGGCTTGGCGCAAAGTTTGAGCATCGTCGGCCAAACGATTCCGCTGTTGAAAAACGTGCCGACCGTTTACTTGCTTATCGCCCCTTACGTGCTTACCATTTTGGCGTTGGCCGGTTTCATCGGCCGGGCGGAAGCGCCCAAAGCGGCCGGCACGCCATACATTAAAGGAAAACGGTGACGAAAACGGCTGTCCGAACAACGGACGGCCGTTTTTGACTGGATGGAATGATTTGCATTTTTCGCTGGCCAAAAGGTATATTGTTGCTAAGGAGTTTTACAATAAAAAAGGTAGCGCACTTTGGGCAACAGTAAGGAGGAGTTGGATTGGTCGACGAAAAAGTCACAGCGGTCGGACCGGTACGCGTTCATACGATTCCGACCGATAAGTACAAAACGAACACGATCGTTTGGAAAATGAAGGCCCCTCTTGCCAAGGAGACGGTGACGATGCGCGCGCTGCTGCCGCATGTGCTGCAAAGCGGCACCGCTGACTATCCAAGCGTAAAGGCGCTGCGCACCCATCTCGATGAGCTGTACGGAGCGACGCTTCAGGTCGATTTGAGCAAAAAAGGCGAACAGCATGTGGTGACGATTCGCATCGATGTCGCCAACGAACAGTTTTTGCCGGAACGGCCGGCGCTTTTCGATAAAGCGCTCCAGCTTCTCGCCGATCTGCTGCTTCGCCCGGCGCTCGATGGCGGCCGGTTTGTCCCTGAGATCGTCGAACAAGAGAAACGGGCGCTCCGCCAGCGCATTCAGGCGGTGTACGACGACAAAATGCGTTATGCGAACATGCGCCTTGTGCAGGAAATGTGCAAAGGCGAGCCGTACGCCCTCTCGCCGAACGGCGAGCTCGAAGATGTCGATGCCATTACCGCCGAGGGGCTGTATCGCTATTATGAGCAGGCGTTGGCGGACGATGAGCTCGATTTGTATGTCATCGGCGACGTCGAAGAAGAAAAGGTGCTCGCTGCGGTCACGAACCGCTTCGCTTTGCCAACACGCTCGCCATCCGCACAGGCGCCGCTCGCTCCGACCAAAGCGCGAGGGGAAGTGAACGAAGTGATCGAGCGGCAAGATGTCAAGCAAGGGAAACTGAACATGGGCTATCGGACTGACGTGACGTACGAGGACGACGATTACTACGC
Source organism: Geobacillus icigianus (assembly GCF_000750005.1). GTDB lineage: Bacteria > Bacillota > Bacilli > Bacillales > Anoxybacillaceae > Geobacillus > Geobacillus icigianus. The sequence goes on from NZ_JPYA01000186.1 coordinate 115,059, forward strand.
CTTGCAGCTGTTTAACGGCATTTTCGGCGGGTTTTCTCACTCGAAGCTGTTCATCAACGTCCGCGAAAAAGCGAGCCTCGCCTACTATGCCGCCTCTCGGCTGGAAAGCCATAAAGGGCTGTTGATGGTGATGTCGGGCATTGAGCCGGCCCATTACGAGAAGGCGCGCCGCATCATTGATGAACAGATGCAGGCGATGAAAAACGGCGATTTCACCGATGAAGAAATGGTGCAGACGAAAGCGGTCATCCGCAATCAGCTGCTTGAGACGCTCGATACGCCGCGCGGACTCGTCGAAGTGCTGTACCATAACGTCGTTTCCACGCGGCAGCGCTCGATCGAGGAATGGCTGACCGGCACCGATCAAGTGACGCGCGAAGACGTGGTGCGCGTCGCAGGCAAAGTGGCGCTCGATACCGTCTACTTTTTGACCGGAATGGAAGGGGGGGCGGACGATGGAAAAACAGGTGTATGAAACGCTAGGCGAGACGCTGTTTTACGAAAAAATGGAAAACGGCTTGGACGTCTATATATTGCCGAAAAAAGGATTCCATAAAACGTATGCGACGTTTACGACGAATTACGGTTCGGTTGACAATCAGTTTGTGCCGCTCGGAAAAACGGAAATGAAACGCGTCCCGGATGGCATCGCCCATTTTTTGGAGCATAAGCTGTTTGAAAAAGAGGATGGCGATGTGTTTCAGCAGTTCAGCAAACAAGGCGCGTCGGCGAACGCCTTTACGACGTTCACCCGCACCGCCTATTTGTTCTCAAGCACCGATAACGTTGAGAAAAACTTGGAGACATTGATCGATTTTGTGCAAACGCCGTATTTTTCCGACAAAACGGTCGAAAAAGAAAAAGGCATCATCGGCCAAGAAATCCGCATGTACGATGACAACCCGGACTGGCGCGTTTACTTCGGCGCCATTGAAAGCATGTATCACAACCATCCGGTCAAAATCGACATCGCCGGTACGGTCGAATCGATCGCCAAGATTACAAAAGAGCTGCTGTATGAGTGCTACGAAACGTTTTATCACCCAAGCAACATGCTGTTGTTTGTCGTCGGGCCGGTCGATGAGCAAAAAATGATGCAGCAAATCCGCGACAATCAGGCGAAAAAGTCGTTTCCGCCGGCGCCGGAAGTGAAGCGGTTTGCGTACGAAGAGCCAAGCGCCGTGGCGGAAAAGAAAAAAATCATTCCGATGCACGTGCAGACGAATAAATGTTTTGTCGGCATCAAAGCGCCGTCCGTGCCGAATACCGGCGGGCAAAAGCTGCGCCATGAGCTCGCGTTTCACGTGCTGCTCGATTACTTGTTCGGCAAAAGCTCACCGCATTACGAACGGCTGTACCGCGAAGGGCTGATCGATGATACGTTCATGTACGATTATACCGAAGAGCGAGAATTCGGCTTTGCCCTCGTCGGCGGCGATACGCGCGATGCTGAGCGCCTCGCTTCAGAAATTCAAACGGTGCTGTTGTCGTTGGATGTCGACGCCATAAAGAAAGAAGAAATCGAGCGGGTGAAAAAGAAAAAGATCGGCGCTTTTTTGCGCGCGCTCAACTCGCCGGAATACATCGCCAACCAGTTTACGCGCTACGCGTTTTACGGCGCCAGCTTGTTTGACATTTTGCCGGTGCTCTCCGCGCTGACGATCGATGAGATAGCGGACGTCGCTTCGGCTTGCTTCCGCGATTCGCAGCTCGCGGTTTGCGAAGTCGTGCCCAAAGAGTCATAAAGAGGTTTGCGCTCCGGTTCGTCTGCGACATGGACGCATGTCCAAGACGATGCGGATGCGCGCCGTTGATCGGGAAGAGGGCGTTTCCTCGCTGTTTGGCGGGCCCTCTTTTTTCGTGAGCATTCCCCAAAACGGCGATGCTCACCTTGGGGCGGAGGGCGCACCACTGTTCGCGAGTCTGACGCAAGACGCTCCCGCCGGCCGTGAAAGATTTTGTGGAGGGCGCACCGCTGTTCGCGAGTCTTGGCAATATCGGCGGTCGCCGGCTTGCCGATCGCGCGGAAGTTGCGATTTGCGGGTCTTTTCAGCGAACAAGGCTCGGTCTATGGTGTTTATACGAAGCGGTGAACGCGGCTCGCTCATCAATCATTAATGGGGTGGATGGAAAAGGAGGGGAAACGTTATGCGCTACGCTTTGATTACCGGCGCTTCCGGGGGGATTGGACAAAGCATCGCCCGCGAATTGGCTAAAAGCGGCTATGGGCTGTTTCTTCATTACTATCGGCGGCGGGCTCCGGTCGCTGCGCTGCAGCGAGAATTGGCCGGCACGCATGTCGTTCCGGTGGAAGCCGACTTGTCGATGCCTTCCGAAGTCGATCGGCTGCTCGCGCAAATCGACCGGCCGATCGACGCCATCGTTTACAATAGCGGGGCCAGTTATTACGGGCTGCTGACGGATATGAATGACGAACTGATAGAGCGCATGGTGCATCTTCATGTCACGAGCCCCGCTTTGTTGATCAAACGGTTGCTCCCGCCGATGATTGCGAACAAGCGCGGTCATATTGTGTTCATTTCCTCCATTTGGGGGGTGTGCGGCGCTTCCTGTGAAGCCGTCTATTCGATGACCAAAGGCGGGCAGAACGCGTTTGCCAAAGCGCTCGCCAAAGAACTGGCCCCAAGCGGCATTCGCGTGAACGCGGTCGCCCCTGGAGCGATCGAGACCGACATGCTGCGGCCGTTAGGCGCCGAAGATCTTCAAGCGCTGGTCGATGAAATTCCCGCCGGCCGGCTCGGCACCCCGGAGGAGGTGGCGAAAACGGTGGCGTTTCTCTTATCAGACGCCGCTTCCTACATTACGGGCCAAGTCATTTCCGTCAACGGCGGCTGGCATTGCTAAATGCCTATGGGGCTGGTGTTTCGTGCAAAATACTGCTGATTCCATCCATTTCTCAATTCGAGAAACCTTGCACAATCAGCGTGAAAATGCCGCACTGGCGCAGGATTTTCATCCCCTGGGTGGAGGGCGAATCCACTGTCCATGGATCTTTTCCGTGAAAATGCCGCACTGGCGCAGGATTTTCATCCCCTGGGTGGAGGGCGAATCCACTGTCCATGGATCTTTTCTGTGAAAATGCAGGACTGACGCGGATTTTCATCCCTAGGTGGAGGGCAAACGTTGCCTATGGAACTTTTCTGAATGAAAAGGCTGCCGAGCGGTGTGTGACATCGATGTTTCACCTTCGATGTTGGTGCCCGTTTTGTTCTTGCCCAATCGGGACCGCTAAGGCGGCGAAACGTATATTTTGGCTTCGGACAGGCAAACTATCCTTGAAACGTTCATCAAGGAGGGAATAGACATGTCGGTATTGGACAACTTTGAACAATGGAAAGAATTCTTAGCTGAACGTCTGCAGCAGGCGCAGCAACAAGGGTTGAACCAGCAAGTCATCTCCGATGTCGCTTATCAAATCGGGGACTATTTGGCCAAACACGTCGATCCGAAAAACCCGGAAGAGCGGGTGCTTGCTGACCTTTGGAGCGTAGCCGATGAAAGAGAACAGCATGCGCTCGCCAATATGATGGTGAAGCTCGTTCAACATCGCCAACACTGAACAAACAAACGGGGTGTCCCAAACGAAAGAGCGGGGCACCTTTTCTGCTGGAAGCCGGCTGCGGCTTTCGCCCCGAACATGCGGCCAAGGCCGCCGCTGGAGACGATCCGGCCGGGCAGATCCCCTTGCTGTTCCCCTCGCATGGAAATGGCGTTTTTCCTCCTCCTTTTCGGTTGCTTTTCCATTTGCGGTTATAGTAGTATGAATTTAGCATAAGGCGTTTGTGCGGACACCGGCAAGGAGGAGACGGAATGGGCAAGCAGGAATGGTATTTGGAATACGAAATTCATGTCAACCGCCCAGGGCTGCTCGGCGATGTCGCTTCGCTGCTCGGCATGTTGTCCATCAACATCGTGACGATCAACGGTGTCCGGGACTCGCGCCGCGGCATGCTGCTCCTTTGCGACAGCAATGAGCAAATCGAGCGGCTGGCGACGATTTTGCGGACGATGGACAACATTACGGTGACGAAACTGCGCCAGCCGAAGCTGCTTGACCGTCTCGCCGTTCGCCACGGCCGTTATATCCAGCGCGATGCCGATGACAAAAAAACGTTCCGTTTTGTCCGCGATGAGCTCGGTTTGCTTGTCGATTTTATGGCGGAAATTTTTAAAGAAAAAGGGCACAAGCTGATCGGTATTCGCGGCATGCCGCGCGTCGGCAAGACGGAGTCGATCGTTGCCGCCAGCGTGTGCGCCAACAAGCGGTGGATGTTTGTCTCATCGACGCTCATCAAGCAAACGGTGCGCACGCAGCTCATGGAAGACGAATATAGCGTCGACAATATTTTTATCATTGACGGCATCGTCTCAGCGCGCCGCGGAAATGAGCAGCATTGGCAGCTGGTCCGCGAGCTGATGCGCCTTGAGGCGACGAAGGTCGTCGAACATCCGGATTTGTTTGTCCGCCATACGGAATACACGCTCGACGATTTTAACTACATTATTGAGCTGCGCCATGAACCGGATGAAGAGATTTCGTATGAAGCGATTGAGCGCCCGACGTTGTTAGGCGGCGACGGGTTTTCCGAGTTCGGATTGTAATAGGGCGCCCCCTATAAGGCTGGTGAACAACGGCTCATTCCCTTTATCAATGAGAGAATGAGCGAAAAGCAGGACCGATGTAACGAGATTTTAACATCGTAAAGCCGTAGCCGCGAGTAAATCACCAGCCTCCTACGCGTTTGGCAAAGGTCATCAGTGAATCGCTTTTCTTTGCTTCAAGTCTAAAAAACGGAAGGTGTTGTCCGTTGACAGAACTAGGGAAACGTTTGCGAGAAGCGCGGGAAGAAAAGAAGATGAGTTTGGATGAGCTGCAGGAGTTGACGAAAATTCAAAAGCGGTATTTGCTCGGTATTGAGGAAGGAAATTACGCCATTATGCCGGGAAATTTTTACGTGCGCGCTTTCATCCGGCAGTATGCCGAGGCGGTCGGCCTCGATCCGGACGAGCTGTTTGAGCAATACAAGCAGGATATTCCCCAATCGTATCAAGAGGACATTCCACAACCGCTCTCGCGCGTGAAAACGCGCCAACAATTGTCCGCGGAGGGAGCGAAATGGCTCGATTGGCTGCCGAAACTGCTCGGCGTTGCCGCGGTGATCGGCGCCGCGGTTCTCGTCTGGCTGCTCCTTCAGCGCAACACGGCGGAAGTGCCGCCGGCGAAGACAAGCACGAAAACGGCGGAAGTGGAAAAGTCGAACCATTCGCCGCTTGAGCAGTCGAAAAAGCCGAAAGAAGAGGAGCAAACGACCCGTGAAGGCGGTGAAGAAAACGAGCAGTCTGCTCCGGCTAAAAGCGAAGAAAAGCCGGCCGCGACGCTCAGTGTAAAGGAGAAAAGCGGCAATACGGCGACGATTGAAGTGCAACATGCCGATACCTTCACCATCGAGCTGTCATCGCGCGGGAAATCTTGGGTCGACGTGTACAACACGAAAGGCCATTCGTTTTTCCGCAACAATTTAATGAAAGGCCAGACGAAAACGTTCGATTTGTCCGCGGAAAGCGAAGTCTGGGTGAAAATCGGCAACGCGCTTGACGTTGATGTAAAAGTAAACGGGGAGCCGTTTGCCTATCCGTTTGATCCAAACGATGAAGTGTTTCAAAAACTGCGATTCATCTTGAAAAAGTGACGGCAAGAGGCGGCCTTTCGCAGCGAAAGCCGCTTCTTTGCCCGCATCGATGTTGAGTAGCGGAGGTATTCGTTGTGAACTTGCCGAATAAAATTACGGTAGCGCGCATCATGTTGATCCCGTTTTTTTTGATTGTGATGCTCGTCCCGTTCGGTTGGGGCAGCATTCGCATCGGCGGCGAGGTGCTCCCGATCGCCCATCTTGTCGGCGCTCTCATTTTCATCGTGGCGTCAACGACGGATTGGATTGACGGCTATTATGCTCGCAAGTATGGGCTTGTCACCAATTTGGGCAAGTTTTTGGACCCGCTTGCCGATAAGCTGCTCGTATCGGCGGCGCTCATTGTGCTCGTTGAACTCGGGTTCGCGCCGGCTTGGATGGTGATCATCATCATCAGCCGCGAGTTTGCCGTCACTGGCTTGCGGCTCGTGCTTGCCGGTGAGGGGGAAGTCGTGGCAGCCAATATGCTCGGCAAAATTAAAACGTGGACGCAAATTATCGCGATTGCCGCCTTGTTGCTTCATAATCTACCGTTTTCGCTCATCCCGTTCCCGTTTGCCGACTTGGCGCTTTGGGTGGCGGTCATTTTCACCGTTTGGTCGGGATGGGATTATTTTGCGAAAAACAAACATGCGTTCGCTCGCTCTAAATAATAGGGTAGCCGCGAAGGAGGAGGCTGTTCATTGAACGCGGAGATCATCGCCGTCGGCTCGGAACTGCTGCTTGGCCAAATTGTCAACACGAACGCCCAGTTTTTGTCGCAGCAGCTTGCCGCCTTGGGCATCAATGTTTATTTCCAGACGGTTGTCGGCGACAACGCCGGCCGCCTTGAGCAGGCGGTGAAAACGGCGCAAACGAGGGCGAATCTCATCATCTTCACCGGCGGTCTCGGCCCGACGAAGGATGATGTCACGAAGGAGACGATCGCCCGTTTGCTTGGCCGCCGGCTCGTCATCGATGAAGAGGCGTTGCGGGCAATCGAAGCGTACTTTGCCCGCGCCCATCGGCCGATGACAGACAACAACAAAAAGCAAGCGCTCGTTTTGGAAGGGGCGACCGTCCTGAAAAACGAAAACGGCATGGCGCCGGGGATGGCGCTCACCGTCGCGGGCATCACGTACATGTTGCTGCCCGGGCCGCCGAAAGAAATGCGCCCGATGTTTACCCGTTACGGGATCCCCTTTTTGCGCGCTGCGTTCCCGCTGTCCGGACGCATTGAGTCGCGTGTGCTCCGCTTTTTTGGCATCGGCGAAGCGGCGCTGGAGACGGCGCTCGCCGATTTGATTGACGCGCAATCGAATCCGACGATCGCGCCGCTGGCCGGTGACGGCGAGGTGACGCTCCGCTTGACGGCGAAGCACCGGGACGCGGCGGAAGCGCAGCGGCTGCTTGATGAAGCAGAAGCGGCGATTTTGGCGCGCGTTGGCCGCTACTGTTACGGCTATGACGACGAAACGCTGTTTACGAAGACAAGCGAACGGTTAAAAGAAAGAGGATGGACGATCGCGGCGGCCGAGAGCCTGACCGGCGGGCTGTTTCTCGAACAGCTCACCGCCGTTCCCGGGGCGTCGCGGATCGTTCAAGGCGGCGTCGTTTGCTACACGAACGGCGTCAAACAACAGGTGCTTGGCGTGCCGCGGCCGCTTCTCGAAACGGACGGGGCGGTGAGCGAATCGTGCGCGCGTGTGTTGGCGGAAAACGTCCGTTCGCTATGCGGCGCCGATGTCGGCATCAGCTTCACCGGCGTCGCCGGCCCCGACCCGCTTGAAGGCCATCCGCCCGGCACCGTCTATATCGGCATTGCCATGCGCGAGCGCGGCACCGCTGTCCGCCGTTTGACGTTGTCCGGCACGCGCGGCGACATCCGCATCCGCGCCGCCAAATACGGTTGTTTTCTGCTGCTGGAGCTGCTTGCGGCCGACCGCTAATCTCGGCCGCTCCCTCCTTTCACACCCTCCACCGCCCATCGTTTGTTTCCGCCGGATCAGCATGGCGATTGTTGCTAGTTTCCCCACCAAAAAAAACGAATGAACGTTCGATTTTTTGCTTGGCAATGGTCAGAAAACGGTGTATAGTATAAGTAGCCTTACAAAAGGAGGAGGAAATGAGTGAATCAAGATCGTCAAGCCGCGTTGGAGCAGGCGTTAAAACAAATTGAACGACAGTTTGGCAAGGGGGCCATCATGAAGCTCGGTGAGCAAGTGGAACGAAAAGTTTCCGTTGTGCCGAGCGGTTCGCTGGCGCTCGATATCGCGTTAGGCGTCGGCGGCTATCCGCGCGGGCGGATTGTGGAAATTTACGGCCCGGAATCATCAGGGAAGACGACCGTTGCCCTTCACGCGATCGCTGAGGTGCAAAAGCGGGGCGGGCAAGCAGCTTTCATCGATGCCGAGCACGCGCTCGATCCAATCTATGCGCAAAAATTAGGAGTCAATATCGATGAACTGTTGCTTTCCCAGCCCGACACCGGCGAACAGGCGCTCGAAATCGCCGAAGCGCTCGTACGAAGCGGCGCGGTCGATATTATCGTCATCGACTCGGTGGCGGCGCTCGTGCCGAAAGCGGAAATTGAAGGAGAGATGGGCGATGCCCACGTCGGCTTGCAAGCCCGCCTCATGTCGCAGGCGCTCCGCAAGCTGTCTGGCGCCATCAACAAATCGAAAACGATCGCCATTTTCATCAACCAAATCCGCGAGAAAGTCGGCGTCATGTTTGGCAATCCAGAAACAACGCCGGGGGGGCGGGCGCTGAAGTTTTACGCTTCCGTCCGCCTAGAAGTGCGCCGCGCCGAACAAATCAAGCAAGGCAACGACATGGTCGGCAACAAGACGAAAATCAAAGTCGTCAAAAACAAAGTCGCGCCGCCGTTTAAAACAGCTGATGTCGACATCATGTACGGCGAAGGCATTTCCCGCGAAGGGGAAATCATCGATATGGCGTCCGAACTCGACATCGTGCAAAAGAGCGGTTCGTGGTATTCGTACAAAGACGAACGGCTTGGCCAAGGCCGGGAAAACGCAAAGCAATTTTTGAAAGAAAATCCGCATATTGCCGATGAAATCGCCCGTGCCATCCGTCAACATTACGGCATTGACGGCAGCGAGGCGGGCGGTGAACCGCAGCAAGACGAGTTCGCGTTGCTTGAGGAATAAGCGCCCCGGAGGGTGTCCCGAAAGGATCGGGACACCCTCTTTCGTTGCTCGATATACGTACGGACTGCTTCTGCCGCACCATCGGTTGTGCTGATCTTGAAGGCGGACAACCTTTTGCGTCAGCCCCTTTCCGAGTTCGCTTTCCCAAACGTGACGGCGCGTCTATACGATGCGAAAGATAAGCGTCAGCTCCTTTCCATGTTCGCTTTCCCCTAGGCGGCGGGCGTGGGCCTGTGTAATATCTTGACAATTGCTACGGGCGCCTTTACAATGAACATGTATATTTGTCCATACGCATGGCGGGGTCAAACGATCGTCCGCCGCGGCGGGACGGGAAGATGCCGAAAGCCGCGCGGGCGATCGCTGTGCAAAATGGGTCGAGCCAATACGTTGAAAATGGGAACATCCATCCGCGCCAACGATGGCGGCGCGCGAAAAATGCAGGGGAACATTGAACAGCAAGAGGAGGTGAAACGATGGGTCCAATCATCATCTCCGCTTTGCTTGCCTTAGTCATTGGTGCCGTTGTTGGCTTTTTTGTTCGCAAATCGATTGCCGAAGCGAAAATTGGCGGGGCGAAAGCAGCTGCCGAGCAGCTGATCGAGGAGGCGAAACGCGAGGCGGACGCCTTGAAAAAAGAAGCGCTTCTTGAAGCCAAAGATGAGATTCATAAACTGCGCACGGAAGCGGAGCGCGACATCCGCGACCGGAGAAGCGAGCTTCAAAAACAAGAAAACCGTCTCATGCAAAAAGAGGAAAATCTCGACCGCAAAGACGAAGCGCTCAATAAGCGCGAGGCGCTGCTCGAAGCGAAGGAAGAAGCGCTAAACGAAAGGCAACAGCATATTGAACAAATGGAAAGCAAAGTGGAAATGCTCGTCCAACAGCAACAAGCCGAACTGGAACGTATTTCCGGATTGACACGCGACGACGCGCGCCAGCTTGTTTTAGAGCGTGTCGAAAAAGAGCTGTCGCATGAAGTCGCCATGATGATCAAAGAGGCGGAAACGCGGGCGAAAGAGGAAGCGGATAAGCGAGCTAAGGCGATTTTGTCGCTCGCCATTCAGCGCTGCGCCGCTGACCATGTCGCCGAAACGACGGTTTCGGTCGTCAATTTGCCTAACGATGAAATGAAAGGGCGCATTATCGGGCGCGAAGGGCGGAACATTCGTACGCTCGAGACGCTGACCGGCATCGATTTGATCATCGACGATACGCCGGAGGCCGTTATTTTGTCGGGATTTGACCCAATTCGCCGCGAAACGGCGCGCATCGCCTTGGATAAGCTCGTCCAAGACGGCCGCATTCATCCGGCCCGCATCGAAGAGATGGTCGAAAAGGCGCGCCGCGAAGTGGACGAACATATTCGCGAAGTCGGCGAACAAACGACGTTTGAAGTCGGGGTTCATGGGCTGCATCCGGATTTGATTAAGATTTTGGGACGGCTCAAATTCCGGACGAGCTACGGGCAAAACGTTTTGAAACACTCGGTTGAAGTGGCGTTTTTAGCCGGGTTGATGGCGGCTGAGCTCGGAGAGGACGAAATGCTGGCGCGCCGGGCCGGCTTGCTTCATGATATCGGCAAGGCGATTGACCATGAAGTGGAAGGAAGCCATGTGGAAATCGGCGTCGAGCTGGCGACAAAATATAAAGAGCATCCGGTCGTCATCAACAGCATCGCTTCGCACCACGGCGACACCGAACCGACGTCGGTCATCGCCGTGCTCGTTGCCGCAGCCGATGCGCTGTCGGCAGCGCGGCCGGGAGCGCGCAGCGAAACGCTGGAAAACTACATTCGCCGCTTAGAGAAGCTGGAAGAAATTGCCGAGTCTTACGAAGGCGTGGAAAAATCATACGCCATCCAAGCGGGCCGCGAAGTGCGGATCATGGTCAAACCGGATATGATCGACGACTTGGAAGCGCATCGGTTGGCGCGCGATATCCGCAAACGGATCGAGGAAGAGCTCGATTATCCGGGCCATATTAAAGTCACGGTCATCCGCGAAACGCGGGCGGTAGAGTACGCGAAGTAAAAAGTGGCAGGCTGTTGCCACTTTCTTTTTTTGCCCGTACAATAAACATAAACGGCGATCGCTGACGGTGATCGTGTTGAGGTAGAAAGGGATCTGGGATGAGAATATTATTTATTGGTGATGTGGTCGGCGCGCCGGGACAAAAAATGGTCGAGCACTATGTGCCGAAGCTGAAGGAAAAATACCGTCCCGATGTCGTCATCATCAACGGTGAAAACGCGGCCGGCGGAAAAGGGATCACCGAATCGATTTACCGATCGTTGCTTGCCTGCGGCGCTCATGCCATCACCTTAGGAAACCATGCGTGGGACCAGCGCGAGATTTTTGAGTTTATCGATCAGGCGAAGGCGCTCATTCGCCCAGCGAACTACCCGTCCGGCACGCCGGGGACGGGGATCGTCTATGTGGCGACGGAACAAGGGGAAGCGGCGATCATCAATTTGCAAGGGCGGGCGTTTTTGCCGGCGATTGACTGCCCGTTTCAAAAGGCGGACGAGCTAATTGCCGTTGCTTCCGCGCGCACGTCTGTCATCATCGTTGATTTTCACGCCGAAGCGACGAGCGAAAAACAGGCGATGGGCTGGTATTTGGACGGCCGCGTGTCCGCCGTCATCGGCACGCACACGCACGTTCAGACGGCTGATAACCGCATTTTGCCAAAAGGGACGGCGTATATTACCGATGTCGGTATGACCGGGCCGTACGACGGCATTTTAGGCGTCGATCGCGACGCGGTGTTGCGCAAATTTTTAACCGGCTTGCCGGTCCGTTTTGGCGTTAAGGAAGGAAGAAGCCAGCTGAACGCCGTGCTTGTCGATGTGGACGCCAAAAGCGGGCGGGCGCTTCAAATCGAGCGGCTGATCATTAATGACGATCATCCTTATTTTGAATAGCTCATCTTTTGAAAATTTTAAAAAATGTGTCCCTCCCTAGCAGGAATAGTTGTTGAAACCGTGAATATAGTTACTAATGAAGACCTTTTCACGAAATCATTTTTCCAAGGGGACGAGGGAGGAACTAGGGATGGAAATATTAAAAGTGTCAGCCAAATCGAATCCGAACTCTGTAGCCGGCGCCTTGGCTGGTGTGCTGCGCGAGCGCGGCGCGGCGGAGATTCAGGCGATCGGCGCCGGCGCGTTGAATCAAGCCGTTAAGGCAGTAGCGATCGCACGAGGGTTTGTGGCACCGAGCGGCATGGACTTGATCTGCATTCCGGCGTTTACCGATATTATTATCGATGGCGAAGAGCGGACCGCGATCAAATTGATCGTTGAACCTCGTTAACTCGATGATTGGCGAATGGTAAAATATAACCTGTTGGCGCCTTCCACCTTGAAGGCAGGCAGGTTATTTTGCTTTTTAAGGGGGAGTATACATGATTTTTGACGCCCATTGCGATGCGCTCATGAAACTGTGGCAAGATCGGTCCTTATCGTTCCGTGACGGACGATCGCTTCATGTGACGTTTTCGGGAATGGCGGAAGCCGGGGTGAAGGTGCAATGCTTTGCCATCTACATACCGGAAACGGTGCCGGAAGAGGCCCGGTTCACGGCGGCGCTTGAGATGGCCGATCTTTTTTTCACCCGCCTCATCGATGCCTTTCCAGCGATGAAGGTGGTGCGCACGAAGCGGGACATTGCCTCTCTCAAAGAGGGGGAGATCGGCGCGATGCTGACGCTCGAAGGCTGCGATGCTATCGGCTCAAACCTTATCAAACTGAAAACGCTTCTTCGTCTCGGTGTTGCGTCTGTCGGCTTGACGTGGAACTTTCCGAACGCCGTCGCCGACGGGGCGTGGGAAACGCGCGGCGCCGGGCTGACCGCGTTTGGCCGGCAAGTCATCGAGCTGCTCAATGAAACGAAACGGTGGGTCGATGTGTCGCACTTGTCGGAGCGAGCGTTTTGGGATGTCATCGAGGCGGCCTGCTTTCCGATCGCCTCTCATTCAAACGCGCATCGCCTTTGTCCGCATCGGCGCAACTTGACCGATGAGCAGATTGGCGCGCTGATCGAAAAAGACGGAATCATCGGCATTACCTTTGTGCCGTATTTTTTGACCGATGATAAACGAGGGGCGACGGTGGCCGATGTGCTTCGCCATCTCGATCATATTTGTGCGCTCGGGGGAGAGCGCCATGTTGGCTTTGGCTCCGATTTTGACGGCATCACGCAGACGGTCGCCGGTCTTGCCTCGGTGAGAGACTACGCCCGGCTTGTTGACGAGCTGCATCGGCATTATTCCGCCGATCAAGTGAAACGGTTTTTGTTCGACAATTTTTATGCACATTTGCCGGAGTGATGAATGTCATTGAACAGCGGCTTGGCGTATCCTAAAATGAAAGGGAAATCATTGACCGCGCCGGCCGCTCGTTTTCAAGAGGGAAGGGAGTGGTTGGCTTGTCAGAAAAGTGGTACAATAGCAGTGAAGGTTGGAGCGAACATAAAGGGGTGTAACGCATGATCGAACAGTTGTCATGGAAGGTGGGCGGCCAACAAGGGGAAGGGATTGAGAGCACCGGGGAAATTTTTTCCACAGCCTTGAACCGCCTCGGGTACTATTTATACGGGTACCGTCATTTTTCTTCGCGCATTAAGGGGGGGCATACGAACAACAAAATCCGCGTCAGCACGAAGCCGGTGCGGGCGGTCGCGGACGATTTGGACATCCTCGTGGCGTTCGACCAAGAGACGATTGATTTCAATTTTCACGAGCTTCATAGCGGCGGCATCGTCATCGCCGACGCCAAATTCGATCCGGCGATTCCAGAAGGGACGGGAGTGGCGCTTTACGCCGTTCCGTTCACTGACATCGCGACGGAACTTGGCAACCCGCTGATGAAAAACATGGTCGCCATCGGCGCGACGAGCGCTGTGCTCGGTTTAGACGCCGCCGTGTTCGAAAGCGTGGTGGCGGACACGTTTGCCCGCAAAGGGGCGCAAGTGGTCGCCAAAAACATGGAAGCGATTCGCGCTGGGGCGCGGTATATGGAAAAGCAGCTGGACGGCCGCGGCGAGCCGATGAAACTCGCTCAAGCTGATGGAAAACAGCGACTGTTTATGATCGGCAATGACGCGATCGCCTTGGGGGCCCTTGCCGGCGGCGCCCGTTTGATGGCCGCGTACCCGATCACCCCAGCTTCCGAAATCATGGAATATTTAATCAAAGCATTGCCTCGTTTCGGGGGGACGGTCATTCAGACAGAAGACGAAATCGCTGCTTGCACGATGGCGATCGGTGCCAATTACGCGGGCGTGCGGGCGTTTACCGCTTCCGCCGGACCGGGGTTGTCGCTGATGGCCGAAGCGATCGGACTGGCCGGGATGACGGAAACGCCGCTTGTGGTTGTCGATACCCAGCGGGGCGGTCCGAGCACGGGCTTGCCGACGAAGCAAGAACAGTCGGACTTGCTGGCGATGATTTACGGAACGCACGGGGAAATCCCGAAAATCGTCATGGCGCCAAGCACGGTCGAAGAAGCGTTTTACGACATGGCGGAAGCGTTCAACTTAGCTGAGGAATACCAATGCCCGGTCATCTTCTTGTCGGATTTGCAGCTGTCGCTTGGCAAACAAACGGTCGAACCGCTCGATTACGACCGCGTTGAAATTCGCCGCGGCAAGCTTGTCACCGGGGAATTGCCGCCGCTTTCCGGCAAGGACAATTTCAAACGGTATGAACTGACGCCGGACGGCATTTCGCCGCGCGTGCTGCCGGGGACGAAAAACGGCATCCACCACGTCACCGGGGTGGAGCACGCGGAGACAGGACGGCCGTCGGAAACAGCCGCGAACCGCCAAGCGCAAATGGAAAAGCGGCTGCGCAAGCTCGCGCATCTCCATTTTCCGACACCGGTGCATAAACAGCTCCGCCATGAGGAGCCGGATTTGCTGCTTGTCGGCTTCTTGTCAACGCGAGGCGCGATTGAAGAAGCGATGGAGCGGCTCGAACAAGACGGCGTCAACGTCAACCATGCCCATATCCGCCTCCTTCACCCGTTCCCGGCGGATGACATGCGCCCGCTTGTCGAAAAAGCCAAGCGAGTCGTCGTCATCGAGCAAAACGCGACCGGGCAATTGGCGAGCTTGTTGAAAATGAACGTCGGGCATGCCGATAAAATCGCCAGCGTCTTGAAATTCGACGGCAATCCGTTCCTGCCGGGCGATGTCTATACTAAATGCAAGGAGTTGTTCATGCAATGGCCACCTTTAAAGATTTCCGCAATGATGTGAAGCCAAACTGGTGTCCCGGCTGCGGCGACTTTTCCGTGCAAGCGGCCATCCAACGGGCGGCCGCCAATCTTGGGCTCGAACCGCATGAGCTTGCCGTCATCTCCGGGATTGGCTGTTCGGGCCGCATTTCTGGGTACATTCACTCCTACGGTTTCCACGGCACGCACGGCCGCGTGTTGCCGCTCGCCCAAGGAGTGAAAATGGCCAATCGCGATTTGACCGTCATCGCCGCCGGCGGCGACGGCGATGGGTTTGCGATCGGCATGGGGCACACGGTTCACGCCATTCGCCGCAACATCGACATCACATACATCGTCATGGACAACCAAATTTACGGGCTGACGAAAGGACAAACTTCGCCGCGCAGCGCTGCCGGCTTTCAAACGAAAAGCACGCCGCACGGATCGATCGAGCCGGCGCTGTCGCCGCTCGAGATCGCGTTAAGCGCCGGAGCGACGTTTGTCGCGCAAGGGTTCTCAAGCGACTTGAAAGAGCTGACAAGCTTGATCGAAGAAGGCGTCAAGCATAAAGGATTTGCGTTCATCAACGTCTTCAGCCCGTGCGTCACATACAACAAAGTGAACACGTACGAATGGTTCAAAGAACGGCTCGTCAAGGTGAGCGACATCGAAGGGTACGACCCGGCCAATCGCGAGATGGCGATGCAGACGGTCATGAAATACGATGGGCTCGTCACCGGAGTGATTTATCAAAACGAAGAGCAAAAGTCGTATCAAGAGCTTGTGCCGGGCTACAGCGCAGCGCCGCTTGCTGAGGCGGACTTGAAACTAGACAAAGAACAGTTCGAACAGCTTGTATCGGAATTTATGTAAAAAAGGAAACAACTGACACCCCGTAGGGCTTGTCCCATCGGGGGTTTTTTGTTATCATGATATGTTCCGGGCTTCCGGAACAATTCCCGTTGTGTTTCTTGGCAGTTGACGATATACTATGATAATGTGTAGTTTGGAAGAATTTTGCGAGAATCATGCAATGATGTTGGACAGAAAGGAGATCGCGATTGCGATGAACGAAAAACAACGTTTGGAGCAAACGGGACAAATCAAAACGGAAAGCCATCCAGCGGACAGAAAATCCGCCTTGGACCGGCTGAAAGCGAAAACGTCGAAAGACTATGAGAAATACTTCTCGAGCGTCTTTCTCCCGCCGAATTTAAAAGAAGCGAAAAAACGCGGCAAGGAAGAAGTGCAATATGTGAAAGACTTTGCGATTCCCGATGAATTCCGCGGCATGGGGCGCGGGCGGAAATTTTACATCCGCACGTACGGCTGCCAGATGAACGAGCATGACACGGAAGTGATGGCCGGCATTTTCATGGCGCTCGGCTATGAGCCGACCGACCGGCCGGAAGACGCAAACGTCATTTTGCTCAACACGTGTGCGATCCGCGAAAACGCGGAAAACAAAGTGTTCGGCGAGCTCGGCTACTTAAAGCCGCTTAAAACGACGAACCCGGACTTATTGCTTGGCGTGTGCGGCTGTATGTCGCAAGAAGAAGCGGTCGTCAACAAAATTTTAAAGCAATACCAATACGTCGACATGATTTTCGGCACGCACAACATCCATCGCTTGCCGTACATTTTGCATGAGGCGTACATGTCGAAAGAAATGGTCGTCGAAGTATGGTCAAAAGAAGGGGACGTCGTCGAAAACTTGCCGAAAGCGCGCAAAGGAAACATTAAAGCGTGGGTCAACATCATGTACGGCTGCGACAAGTTTTGCACGTACTGCATCGTCCCGTATACGCGCGGCAAAGAGCGGAGCCGCCGCCCGGAAGACATCATCCAAGAAGTGCGCCAGCTCGCCGCCCAAGGCTACAAAGAAATTACGCTGCTCGGGCAAAACGTCAACGCTTACGGGAAAGATTTCACCGACATCCAGTACGGCCTTGGCGATTTAATGGATGAACTGCGCAAAATCGATATTGCACGCATTCGTTTCACGACGAGCCATCCGCGCGACTTTGACGACCGGCTCATCGAAGTGCTCGCCAAACGCGGCAACTTGGTTGAGCATATTCATCTGCCAGTGCAATCAGGCAGCACGGAAATTTTGAAAATGATGGGTCGCAAGTATACGCGCGAGGAATATTTGGAGCTCGTCCGCAAAATCAAAGCCGCCATTCCGGATGTCGCGTTGACGACCGATATTATCGTCGGCTTCCCGAACGAGACAGACGAGCAGTTTGAAGAAACGCTGTCGCTTTACCGTGAAGTCGAGTTTGACTCGGCGTACACGTTCATTTACTCGCCGCGCGAAGGCACGCCGGCGGCGAACATGAAAGACAACGTGCCGATGAAAGTGAAAAAAGAGCGGCTCAAGCGGCTGAACGACCTTGTACAAGAAATCGCAGCCAAGAAAATGAAGCAATACGAAGGGCAAGTCGTCGAAGTGCTCGTAGAAGGCGAAAGCAAAACGAACCCGGATGTATTGGCGGGTTATACGCGCAAAAACAAGCTCGTCCACTTCGTCGGCCCGAAATCGCTCATCGGCCGATTGGTCAACGTGCGCATTACGCAGGCGAAGACGTGGACGCTGACAGGCGAGCTGGTGAACGAAGCGATGGAGGTGAAAAAGGATGGCAAAGTATACGCGGGATGATGTATTGGCGCAGGCGAAGCAGCTCGCCAAAATGATCGCCGAAACGGAAGAAGTCGACTTTTTCAAACGGGCCGAAGAAAAAATCCATCAAAACGAAAAAGTGCGCGCGCTGATCAACGAGTTGAAATCGCTGCAAAAGCAGGCGGTCAACCTCCAGCATTACGGCAAACGCGAGGCGTTGAAAAAAGTCGAGCAGCAAATTGACGCCATTTACGAACAGTTGTCGCAAATCCCGATCGTCAGCGAATTCCAGCAATCGCAAGCCGATGTGAACGATTTGCTTCAGCTCGTCGCCTCGACGATTTCCAATACGGTCACCGACGAAATTCTCGCTTCGACCGGCGGTGACGTGCTGCGTGGTGAAACGGGTGCCGCGCTTCGTCACAGCAAGCCCGGCGGCTGCCATTAAAACGCTGGCGGAGCGGAAGAGACGGGTCAAAAGCGTCCCTTAAGCGGGGGCGCTTTTTTTTCATCGGCCGATGGAAAAAGGAACATCGATCTTCTCCGGCCTCCTAGCGCTAACCGAAAGGATTGGGTCGGCGCTTCCGCCGCCAGCGGCAAAAAAGAAGGCACATCGAACGGAGCGGGCGCATACAATGAACTATACGGAATAATGATTCATTTGCTGTGCACATTAGCGGAGATGGCGCATAGGATGAAATGAAGATTCATTTGAGGAGGGTTCCGTTCGATGTCTGAATACAGGGAAATTATTACAAAAGCCGTTGTCGGCAAAGGGCGCAAGTTTACGCAATCGACCCATACGGTGACGGCGCCGAACCGCCCGTCAAGCATTCTTGGCTGCTGGATCATCAACCACCGCTATGAAGCGAAAAAATGCGATAAAACCGTCGAAATTCACGGCCACTACGACATTAACGTCTGGTATTCGTACAACAACAATACGAAAACGGAAGTCGTTACGGAAACGGTCTCGTACACTGATGTGGTCAAGTTAAAATACCGTGATAAAGACCATTTAATTAGCGACGACACCGATATTATCGTCCGCGTCATCCAGCAGCCGAACTGCCTCGAATGCACGATTTCGCCGAACGGCAACAAAATCGTCGTCGATGTCGAGCGGGAGTTCGTCGCCGAAGTGATCGGCGAAACGAAAGTATGCGTTGCCATCAACCCAGAAGGCTGCGGCCAAGACGATGATTTCTGCGACGATGATGACCTTGACGAGGAATTGGAAGATTTAAGCCCTGAACTGCTGCTTGGTGAGGAAGAGTAAAACTAGGAAATTTCTTTCCTAGTTTTTTCTTTTGCCGCTTGTTATAATAGTAGCGCAATCAATGAGCCTTCGGGCAAAAAAGGTTGGGAGAAGCAATGCCGTCGTATACACCGATGATCCAGCAATATTTGCATATTAAAGCACAATATCCGGACGCGTTTTTGTTCTTTCGGCTTGGCGACTTTTACGAACTGTTTTTTGACGACGCCATCAAGGCGGCGCAGGAGCTGGAAATCACATTAACGAGCCGCGACGCAGGCGGCGATGAACGGGTGCCGATGTGCGGGGTGCCGTACCATTCGGCGCAAGGATACATTGAACAGCTGATCGAAAAGGGATACAAAGTCGCGATTTGCGAGCAAGTCGAAGATCCGAAAGCGGCCAAAGGGGTTGTGCGCCGCGAAGTGGTGCAGCTCATCACCCCGGGTACGCTCATGGAAGGAAAGGGGCTTTCCGACAAGGAAAACTGCTACTTGGCGGCGCTTACGCCGTTTGCGGATGGTACATACGGATTGGCTTACGCGGATTTGTCGACCGGGGAAGTGCGGCTGACGCTGCTGTCGTCTTGGGAGGAGACGGCCAATGAGCTCCATGCTATTCGGGCGCGGGAGCTCGTCGTTTCGTCAGACAGCGATGACGGATGGGTGCGCGAGTTGAAAGAACGGTTCGCAGCGACCGTTTCTTATGAAGATGAAGCGGCGTGGCGGGACGAGTGGGATCGCGTCGCCGGGCACGTCGGGCAAGAAAAGCTCCGTTCAACGCTTGCCCGTCTGCTTCATTATCTTGTCCGCACGCAGAAGCGCCGGCTTGATCATTTGCAGCCGGCCGAACTGTATCAAGTCGACCAGTATATGAAAATGGACCGGCATTCGAAACAGCATTTGGAACTGGTCGAAACCGTCCGCTTGAAAGGGCGGAAAGGCTCGCTGTTATGGCTGTTGGATGAAACGGTGACGGCGATGGGCGGCCGTCTGCTGAAACAATGGCTCGACCGCCCGCTTGTGAACCGCGAGGAGATCGAACGGCGCCTCGATTTCGTCGAAACATTGAAAGCAGCGTATTTCGAACGTCAAGAGCTGCGCAGCGGACTTCGCAGCGTCTACGACATCGAACGCTTGGCCGGCCGCATTTCTTACGGGAACGCCAACGCCCGCGACCTCGTACAGTTGAAAAAATCGCTCCTTGAAGTGCCGGCGCTCCGCCGGACGGTCGGCGCGCTGCCGCTTTCGGAAGCCGGGCGGCTCGCCGAGCGGCTCGACCCGTGCGAAGAGCTCGTCGAGTTGCTCGAGCGTTCGATTCAAGAACAGCCGCCGCTTTCCGTCAAGGAAGGGAATATCATCAAAGACGGATATGACCAACGCCTTGATCGCTATCGTGACGCGAGCCGCAACGGCAAGGCGTGGATCGCCGAACTGGAGGCGAAGGAGCGGGAAGCGACCGGCATCAAGTCGCTGAAAGTGGGCTACAACCGCGTGTTTGGCTATTACATTGAGGTGACAAAGCCGAACCTTCCGCTCGTGCCAGAGGGGCGCTATGAGCGGAAGCAGACGCTCGCCAACGCGGAACGTTTTATCACTCCCGAGTTAAAAGAAAAAGAAGCGCTGATTTTAGAGGCCGAGGAAAAAAGCATCGAGCTCGAATATGAGCTGTTTGTCGCCATTCGCGAGCAAGCGAAGCAATACATCCCGCGCCTGCAGACGCTGGCGAAAGCCATTGCCGAGCTCGATGTGCTGCAATCGTTCGCCGCGGTGAGCGACGAGCGCCGCTACGTGCGCCCGCAATTTTCCACGGAGCGCGTCTTGGCCATTCAAGGGGGGCGCCATCCGGTTGTCGAAAAAGTGCTCGGCACGCAAACGTATGTGCCGAATGACTGCTATATGGACCGCGAGCGGGAAATGCTGCTCATCACCGGGCCGAACATGGCCGGGAAAAGCACGTACATGCGGCAAGTGGCGCTCACCGCCATCATGGCGCAAATCGGCTGCTTCGTTCCGGCGGAACGGGCGGTGTTGCCGATCTTTGACCAAGTGTTCACCCGCATCGGGGCGGCCGATGATTTAGCGGCCGGGCAGAGCACGTTTATGGTGGAAATGCTTGAGGCGCGCCACGCCATCGTCCATGCGACGCAAAACAGTCTCATTTTATTCGATGAGATCGGACGCGGCACATCGACGTACGACGGCATGGCGCTCGCTCAGGCGATCATTGAATATATTCACGACCGAATCGGTGCGAAAACGCTGTTTAGCACGCATTATCATGAGCTGACCGCACTGGAAGAGACGCTGCCTCGGCTTGTGAACGTCCATGCCCGTGCGGTTGAAGAAAATGGAAAGGTCGTTTTCCTCCATCAAATCGCCGCTGGTGCCGCCGACAAGAGCTACGGCATCCATGTCGCCGAACTGGCTGGGCTGCCCTCTTCGCTCATTGAGCGGGCCCGCTGTCTTTTGGCCGAATGGGAACAATCCACACCGAAGCGGGAAGCGGCGGAATCGTCTGTGCGCAGTCCGCAGGCCGATGAAGAGGACGCGCCTGCCAAAACAGGAGGACAAGCGGGCGGACGGCCGCCGAGCCGGGCGGCGGGCGAAAGAAAAGAGCGGGAGCGAGAAACGGTGGTCGAGCAGCTCACCATGTTTCCCGATCTTGCCCCCGCGCCTGTGGAAACCTCCCTTTCCCAAAAAGAAAAAAAGGTGCTCGCGGCGCTGAAAGACCTCCATTTGCTCGAGATGACCCCGCTGGAGGCGCTGAACAAGCTGTATGAGCTGCAAAAGCTCCTGAAGTAAGGGGGGAGAAGCGATGGGACGCATCCGCAAACTCGATGATTTGCTGGCGAATAAAATCGCCGCCGGCGAAGTGGTTGAGCGGCCGGCTTCGGTCGTCAAAGAGCTCG
This sequence comes from Geobacillus icigianus, assembly GCF_000750005.1. Classification (GTDB taxonomy): domain Bacteria; phylum Bacillota; class Bacilli; order Bacillales; family Anoxybacillaceae; genus Geobacillus; species Geobacillus icigianus. The sequence goes on from NZ_JPYA01000186.1 coordinate 136,937, forward strand.
TTGAAAACGCCATTGACGCCCATAGCACAGCGATTGAAATTGAATTGGAAGAGGCCGGGATGACGAAAATTCGCGTCATCGACAACGGCGACGGAATGGAGGAAGACGATAGCCTTCTTGCTTTTGAGCGGCATGCGACCAGCAAAATTGAAGATGAGCATGATTTGTTTCGCATCCGCACGCTCGGTTTTCGCGGCGAGGCGCTGCCGAGCATCGCCGCGGTATCGGAAGTCGAGCTGGTGACAAGCACGGGAAGCGGCCCGGGCACGAAGCTGGTGCTTCAAGGCGGCCGGTTGTTGTCGCGCGAGCGGGCGGCAGCGCGCAAAGGGACCGATTTGACCGTATCGAACTTATTTTTCAATACGCCGGCGCGCTTGAAATATATGAAAACGATTCACACCGAGCTCGGCCATGCCGTCGATGTCGTTCAACGGCTTGCGCTCGCCCATCCCGACGTGTCGTTCCGGCTTCGCCATCACGGCAAAACGCTCCTTCTGACGAACGGCAGCGGCGATGTCCGGCACGTGCTCGCTGCCATTTACGGTGCCGAGACGGCGAAACAGATGATTCCGATGGAAGCGGAGTCGCTTGATTTTCTCGTCCGCGGCTACCTGTCGCCGCCTGAGGTGACGCGCGCCTCGCGCCATGCCATGTCGCTCGTTGTCAACGGACGCTACGTGCGCAGCGCGCCGCTGGTGAAGGCGATTGAAGCCGGCTACCATACCCTTTTGCCGATCGGCCGCTATCCGATCGTAGTTCTCGCCATCGAAATGGATCCGGTGCTCGTAGATGTCAACGTCCATCCGGCCAAACTGGAAGTCCGCTTCAGCAAAGAAGCGGAGCTGCAAGAGCTCGTTGCATCTGCCATCCGCGAGGCGTTCCGGCGGCGAACACTCATTCCGCCCGTATCAGCGGCCAACAAGACGGTCAAACCGAAAACGGAGCAAGCTTCGTTTACGTTCGCCCATCATGTTCATGAACCGCCCGCGGAGTCGGACAGCCAGAGGGAGAACCGCGAACGGGCAGGGACGATGCCGGGGCTTGACAACGAGGAGGCGAACGCGCGCATCGGTGGGGAAAGCGGACAGACGGGAACGATGCCCCCGTCTGCTGGGCGGCCGTTTTCCCCGTCGCCATCCGCTGACGTTGGAAACGGAGAAAAGGAAGACGCTGCCTCTGCTTCGCCCGTTGCTCGACCGCATGCGGATGGCGGGGACAAACCAGAGGCGCCGCCGCTGCCTGCTGACGGACAAACGGAGACAAAGCAAACTGATCGCCTTCCCCCGCTTTATCCGATCGGCCAGCTGCACGGAACGTACATCTTGGCCGAAAATGAACAAGGGCTGTATATGATCGATCAACACGCAGCCCAAGAACGGATCTATTACGAATATTTCCGCGAAAAACTGGCTCAAGTGTCTAACGAGGTGCAAGAGCTGCTCGTCCCGCTGACATTGGAATATCCGGCCGATGAATACGAGCGCCTCGTCGCCTGCCGCGACGAACTCGCCCGCTGCGGCGTGTTTCTTGAGCCGTTCGGTCCGCGGGCGTTTGTTGTTCGCTCCCATCCCGTATGGTTTCCGAAAGGGAAAGAAAAAGAAATCATCGAGGAAATGATCGCGGACGCGCTGGCAACCAAAACGGTCGATATCAAGAAGCTGCGCGAGCAAGCCGCCATTATGATGAGTTGCAAGCAGGCGATTAAAGCCAACCGTCATTTGCGCGACGATGAAATCTTTGCGTTGCTCGAGGCGCTGCGGAAGACGACCGACCCGTTCACCTGTCCGCACGGCCGGCCGATCATCGTCCATTTTTCAACTTATGAAATTGAAAAGTTATTTAAACGGGTAATGTAAATGGAGGGTGTCCCAAAAGGATCGGGACACCCTCTTTCGTTGCTCGATATACGTGCTGACTGCTTCTGCCGCACGATCGGTTGTGCCGATCTTGAAGGCAGACAACCTTTTGGGCTAGCCCTTTTTGTAATCGTTTTGTAATCTACTTTTCTTCGTTTTGTTACAGACGAGTTGTTTGGATTTTACTATAATGGCTCATGTGCAGGAATACATGCCGAATTTTGTAGAGTCATAGCGAATGTTGTCAAAAACGGATCAGAATATAGACAGCTAGGGGGATGCAGCGTGAAAAAGACGTTTGTGTGGACAAGCACGTTGATCGGTTCGCTGCTGGCCGGCCATTCTGCTTTTGCGGCCAGCTATACGGTGCAAAAAGGCGACACGCTTTGGGAGATTGCGAGGCACTATGATACGACCGTTGAGCGGTTAAAGCAGCAAAACCAGTTACCGTCCGATTTCATTTTTCCAGGCCAAGTGTTGCAAATCGATGAACAAAGCGGGAGCGAACAAGCTGTTACCAATACATACACCGTTCAGTCCGGCGACACGTTAAGCGGCATTGCCCAAAAATTTGGCACGACCGTGGAGGTGTTGCTCCAGCTGAATCCAAGCATTGCCGATCCGAATTTTATCCGCGCCGGACAAGCGCTGCAAGTAGCAGGGCGGGCAAGCGCAAATACATACACTGTCAAGCCGGCGGCCGCGGCTGTGAACGGCCAATACATCGTTCAAAAAGGGGATACATTGTCGGGGATTGCCAACCAGTTTCAAACGACCGTGGACCGCTTGTTGGCGCTGAACCCGCAAATTACGAACCCGCACGTGATTCGTGTCGGCCAAGCCATAAAAGTGGCCGGGGGGATGACGGCTGTCCGCGCCGAACAAAACGTATCGGCCGTCAAACCGGTTTCGGCTGAATCGTCCGTTTCACTGGCTGACCAAATCATCGAAATCGGCGAAAAATATTTAGGAGCGAGATATTTGTACGGGGCGAACCCGTCGCGCACCGATGTGTTTGACTGCTCGTCGTTTACGATGCGCGTCTTTAGCGAGGCGGGCATTTCGCTGCCGCGCTCGTCATCCGCTCAAGCGCAAGCCGGAAGAACGGTGTCGTTTAGCCAGTTGCAAAAAGGCGATCTCGTCTTTTTTGACACCGATTCAAACGGCACGATCAACCACGTTGGCATTTACGCCGGCAACGGGCAAATGATCAACGCGACTGTTTCGCTGGGGGTCACGTATTCATCGCTGACGTCTTCTTATTGGAAAACGCGGTTTGTCAAAGCGGTTCGGGTGCTTAACTAATGGAATAGAGAAGGGGCGTTTGACCTGTCGCCTAAAAGGCTGGTGAAAAAACGCTGTCACACATCAATCATCGCATTTTCATTCAGAAAAGAAGGCTGTTTCTACGAGGTTTCTCTAATTGAGAAATAGGTGGAAGCAGTAGTATTTTGCACTAAATCACCGGCCTCCTAAACATATCACCGAAGGCGGTGGAAGGCTGCTCGCATAAAGCGCTTTGTGGCTTTGGCGGGCGGCCTTTTCTTATGCTTTCGGTCTATGACCTTTGCTGTCGCTGTCTATTAGGAGGACGGTGTGAATGATAGCGTTTGACAATCATTAGGTCTATAAATAAGAAAAGGTGTCCTTAAAAGCGGGACACCGTTAGTCATTATTCGATAGGTTTTTGCGTTTTTCGCGCCGTTTCTTGCTGGAAGGAACGGATAAGGGCCAGAACGATCAAAATCATAATGATCGCAAATGGAAACGCGGCGATAATGGATGCTGTCTGCAGCGATTCAAGTCCGCCGACGAACAGAAGGATGGCCGCTATCGCTGATTGGACAATGCCCCAAACGAATTTGACCGAGTTTGGGGGGTTTAAGCTGCCATTGGTCGTCTGCATGCCAAGCACAAACGTTGCCGAGTCGGCCGATGTGACAAAAAACGTGCAAATGAGCAAAATGGCGATGCCCGAAAGCAATGTAGCGAGCGGGAAATGTTCGAATGTAAAAAACAAGGCAGTTTCGATCCCTTTTTCATTCATCACTTTGCCAATGCCCGCATGCTGGAACTGCTCGAGGTAAAGAGCCGAGCCGCCGAAAACAGAAAACCAAAGGGCACTGAAAATCGTTGGAACCGCCAAGACACCGATCATAAATTCACGGATCGTGCGCCCGCGGGAAATGCGAGCGATGAACGTCCCGACAAACGGCGCCCACGCGATCCACCACGCCCAATAAAAAATGGTCCACACTTTCGGCCAATCATTTTGTTCAAACGGGTTCAGCCGAAAACTCATCGACGGGAGGTTTTGTAAGTACGTCCCGATTGTTGTTGTGAACACATCCATAATAAAATTCGTCGGCCCGGCAAACAGCATGAAAACCATGAGCAGCAACGCGAGCGCGATATTTAAGTTACTCAGCCATTTTATGCCTTTGTTAAGGCCGGTTTGCGCCGAAAGCATAAATAGGGCGGTGACAACGACAATGATGAGCAGCTGGGTCGAAAAGCTGTTTGGAATGCGGGGAAACAGCTGATGCAATCCCCCGCTAATTTGAATGGCTCCCAGACCTAGCGAAGTGGCGATGCCAAACACGGTTGCGTAGACGGCCAACGTATCAATGGCTACCCCGAGGCCGCCTTCTATGCGTGTGCCAAACAGCGGGCGCAGTGTGCGGCTAACAACGCCGGCGTCTCGTTTGCGAAACTGGAAGTAAGCGAGCGCTAAGGCCAAGACGCCGTAGATTGCCCATGGATGCAACCCCCAATGGAAAAACGAGTAGCGCATCGCCAGACGGGCCGCTTCCGTTGTCGCCCCTTCCCCGGTTGGCGGCGTGTAATAGTGGGACACCGGTTCGGCCACTCCCCAAAACACTAACCCGATTCCCATTCCGGCGCTAAACAGCATGGCAAACCATGTCATATAGCTGTATTCCGGTTTTTCTTCGTCGCGGCCAAGACGAATATTTCCGTAGCGAGAAAAAATGAGAAATAAACAAAACGCTAAAAACAAGGAAGCGCTGAGCAAATAAAACCAGCTGAATTTATCGATTAGAAACGTGTGCACCGCGCTGCTGACCGCGTTTAAATTGTAGCGCGGCCATAAAGATTCCGGAATCATCCCCCAAATAGTAAACGCAATGGCAATCACAATCGAGATCGAAAAGACAATCGTTGTTTTTTTCATTTCTCTCCTCCTTACTGGTGCAATGATATGATGGGAGTCACGTTAGCGGTTTTGGGGATTTCCATTTATAGGGTAGCAAAATTCGACAACCAACACAAATGATTCAAATGTTCAATGCATATCATTTGGTGCTCTCATTTTTTATCATGTAAAATAAACTGTTCGTAGTTTACTGAAAAAGGAGGTCCTTCGCATGAACAGCCGCTTATCGGTCATGGTCAGCATCGTCTTGGCGATGCTCGTCGCGTCGATGGATACGACCATCATGAATACGACAATGCCGATCATCGCGAACGAACTCGGCGGATTTTCTTTGTACGCGTGGGCGTTCGCATCGTACATGATTACGACGACGGTCTTGTCGCCGATCGCTGGCCGCCTCTCGGACTTGTTTGGCCGCAAAAAAGTATTCAGCTTTGGCATTATGTTCTTTTTCATCGGCTCGCTTCTTTGCGGCTTGTCACAAAGCATGGTGCAGCTGGTGGTGTTCCGCGCCTTGCAAGGGGTGGGGGCCGGGTTTATGATGCCGTTTCCCGCGATTATCGCCGGCGATTTGTTTCCAGTGGAAAAGCGCGGAAAAATCCAAGCGTTTTTTACGGCCATGTGGGGAATTTCGGCGGTGCTCGCCCCGCTGCTCGGCTCGTTGTTTGTCGAGTATGCGACATGGCGCTGGATCTTTTACGTCAACATCCCGATTTGCTTGCTCTCGCTTTTGACCTTGCTTCCGTATCAAGAAGTGTATGAACCGAAGCGGGCGGCGGTCGACTATATGGGCGCGGCGCTGTTTGCGGCGGCGATCAGCTTGCTTTTGCTTGTGACGGTCGTTGAACGAGGGCAATGGTGGTACGGTGCGGCTGGGGCGCTGTTGCTTGTCGCCTTTTATTATTTTGAAAAACGGCAGCCATCTCCGCTCGTGCCGCTGTCGCTTGTCCATCATCGGACGCTGAAATGGATGAACATTAACGGCTTTGTCAGCTGTGTCGCTTTGTTTGGGACGTCAAGCTACATTCCGCTGTTTTTGCAAAATGTCGCCCACTTGTCTGTGTTTATGAGCGGCGTGGCGCTGCTTGGCTCGTCGGTCGGCTGGATGATCGCTGCCGTGCCGGCGGGGAAGTGGATTTTGCGCTATGGCTACCGCTTGCTTCTGATCATCGGCAACGTGCTGCTTGTCGTTTCCGGCCTTTTGCTTGCCTTGCTGAACGAAAGCCACGGGTTTTGGTACGTCTTTTTCATCATGTTTTTGCAAGGACTGTCGTTCGGCTTGACGTCGACCGTTGGGATCATCGGTTCACAGCAGCTGGCTGACGCTCATGAAAAAGGAATTGCGACGTCGTTTTTTATGTTTTGCCGCAATATCGGCACGGCGATCGGCGTCACGGTCATGGGGGCGCTTTTGGCGCAGGCCCCGACCTTTATAACCGGCATTCACCACCTGTTTTTGTTTGGTTTCATCGGCAGCATCGTTGCTCTTGCGACGTCGTTTTTGATCCGCGATCAAGCTGAGGCGGGCGGCAACACACGGAAGCCGGAAGGGACGGTGTAGGCGGTTAAGGTGTCCTCCGCCGCGATCGACAGCCAACCCGGCCGAACGAGCCGGAATGGACAGCGTAGGCGGTTAAGCCCGGGAAAAAGGATTACAGCCGGCGACAGCCAAAAGGGAGCGGCGGTCGCCTTCCGGTGTACGAACGGGCAGCGCAAGCGCAACGGATAACACGGGTCGGGGGCGTTGGGACCGGACGGCGGTGCACCGGCGCGCTGGTTTGGCCGCGAAAAAAAGAGGCGGCTCTCCTGCTCGAACAGACTAAACATTGCCGGCGCGTGATCCGATAATATAGAAGGAGAGGTAGAAATTTACTTGCAGATGGGGGATATGTCAATGAAATTGACCGTTCGTAAAAAACTGTTCGCCGGCTTTGGTCTCGTTTACGTACTCATCGCACTGCTGATCGGTTTCGCCTATTACGAAAATTCCGTACTGGACCGTACATATACGGACGTCATCGAAAAAAGGGTGCCCAAGCTAGTCAACACGAAAGAACTTGAGGTGCTTGTCCGCCGCGAGGTTGGCAGCATGCGCGGCTACTTGCTGACTGGGGATGCCACATCCAAAGAAAACTTCGAAAAAGCGCATAAAGCGTACAAACAAACGAGCGAAAAACTGGCCGCTTCGTCAACTCAAGAAACGACAAAACAGCGGTTGGCCGAACTCGATTTGCTTGAACAGCAGTTTTATGAGCTCGGGCAAAAAACGTTTGAATTAAAGGACCAAAACAAGACTGAGCAATATACGGCGCTGATCGTGACAACCGGCCGCGATTTGACCACGCAGTTTGAACAAAAAATTGATCAATTGGCCGCGTTGCACGAGCGCGAGATGAAACAGGCGAACCGCGATGCGAGCGCATCGGCGGCGGCGGTTCTCCAGCTTGTTCTTATCGTCGGCGTCTTGACGATCGCGATGGGAGCGGCTGTCAGCTACTATATCAGCCGCTCGTTGTCCCGCCCGCTGCTTGCTCTCACCGATGCGGCCAAGCGGATTGCGGCCGGTGATTTGCGCGAGGCGAACATAAGCGTGCGCAACCGCGATGAAATCGGCGAGCTGGCTGCTGCGTTCGAACAAATGGCGAACAACTTGCGTCAGGTGATTCAACAAGTAGCGCAAAATGCCGAACAAGTCGCCGCTGCTTCCGAACAGTTGGCAGCCAGCGCCGAGCAGACGAGCAAAGCGACCGAACAAATTGCCATGACCGTCCAGAGCGTCGCCTCCGGGGTCGACCAACAAATGCAAAGCGTTGAAGAAACATCGTCGGTCATTAACGCTATGTCGGAACAAATCGGGCAAGTTTCCGCCCGCGCGCAGAACGTGGTCGCCATCGCCGCCGACACGTCAAAGCGGGCGGCTGACGGTGGAAAAACGATCGATGCGGGCGTCGCGCAAATGGATACCGTGAACCGCACCGTAGAACAGCTTGCCGGGGTGGTCAAAGGGCTCGGCCATCGCTCCGAACAAATCGGTTCCATTATTGAAGCGATCCGCACCATTGCGGCACAGACGAATTTGCTTGCCTTAAATGCGGCGATTGAAGCGGCGCGCGCCGGTGAACATGGTCGGGGCTTTGCCGTCGTCGCCGATGAAGTGCGAAAGCTCGCGGAACAATCGGCCGCCTCGGCGCAGCAAATCGCCGAGCTGATCGCCGCGATCCAAGAAGAGACGGCTCATGCCGTGGCATCGATGGAATCGGTCGTCAATGAAGTCGCATCCGGGACGAATGTAATCCGGACTTCTGGAGAAACGTTCGCGCAAATTCGCGCTGCCGTCGACGAAGTCGCCGCGCAAATCCGCGATGTATCCACCGCGGTTGGCGAGATGGCCGCTTCTTCTGAACAAATCGTCCGCTCTGTCCGCCTAGTCGCCGACGTCGCCGAATCGACGTCCGCCGGCGCGCAAGAAGTCTCGGCGGCGACGGAGGAGCAGCTGGCATCGATGGAGGAAATTTCTGCTTCTTCCACCGCGCTGGCGAGAATGGCCGATGATTTGCAGGCGATTGTCCGCAAATTTTCGCTTTGAGGCGGCTGGCCGAAAAGGTGGTGTCCCTTTGAGATAAGGGGGGCATATCGGGCGACAGAAGCAGTCCGCACATAGATACGGAAACGGAAGAGGGGCTGATCCAAAAGGCGATCGCCTCTCAAGAAAAACATAATCTATCGTATGGCAGGGGAGCGGCTGCTGCTTCTATATAGCGATGAGAGAGGGGATGACCCAAAAGGTCGCCTTCTTTCAAGATAGGCACAACATATAGTGCGACGGAAGCAGTCAGTACGTATATATAGCGACGAAAGAGGGCGTCCCGGTCCTTTTGGGACACCCCGTTTGCTCGCAGTGAAAGCGCCATGTATAAAAGAACGGCAGGATGGTGAAAACGATAAGAAAGAAATGGTTTCATGCGCTGCCGTTTTTCAGTATAATGGTGTTTGAACAGGAGTTCTGACATGGAAAGCAGTGAAGCGCTATGGGTGGAAAAGTCGTTGTCATCGTGGGGCCGACGGCGGTCGGCAAAACCAAACTCGGCATTGCGTTGGCCAAAAAGCTGGACGGAGAAATCATCAGCGGCGATTCGATGCAAATTTATAAAGGAATGGACATCGGCACGGCGAAAGTGAAGCCGGATGAAATGGAAGGAATTCCACATCACCTCATCGATATTAAGGAGCCATGCGAACCGTTTTCCGTCGTCGAGTTTCAGCGGCTCGCCCGGACGCTCATCGCCGAGATTTCCGCGCGCAGGCGGTTGCCGATCATCGTCGGCGGCACCGGATTGTACATCCAAGCGGCGATCTATGACTATCAGTTTTCTGATGCCCCGTCCGACGAAGCGTATCGCCGGACGCTGAAGCAGCTGGCGGCCGAGCAAGGACCGGAGGTGCTCCATCGGCGGCTTTCGGCCGTTGATCCGGAAAGCGCGGCGCGCATCCATCCGCACAACATCCGCCGCGTCATTCGGGCGCTTGAAGTGCATCATTGCACCGGGAAACCGTTCAGTGCATGGCAGCGGGGCGAGCGGCGGCTGTTGTATGAGACGGCTATCATCGGTTTGACGGCGGAGCGCGACGTGCTTTACCGCCGCATTAACGAACGAGTCGATGCCATGATCGCCGCAGGGCTGATCGAAGAGGCCAAGTCCCTTTACGATCGCGGATTCCGCGATTGCCAAGCGGTGCAGGCGATCGGCTACAAAGAGCTGTACGACTACTTTGACGGCCGCGTCTCCCTCGAGGAAGCGATCGAACAATTGAAGCAACATTCGCGCCGCTACGCGAAACGGCAGCTGACATGGTTTCGCAACCAAATGCCGGTGAGGTGGTTTGACATGACCGACTTCGCTGCGTTTCCCGCTAGAACGGAGGAAATTTTTCACTACATAGCAGGAAAGCTTCAACTCGAAGCGAATATATAAACCATATCTTTAGAGAGAAAAGAGGAGGACGTTTGATGAAAAATGTCATCAACATTCAAGATCAGTTTTTGAACCAGCTGCGCAAAGAAGGCATCCAAGTGACGGTCTTCTTGTTAAACGGCTTCCAGCTGCGCGGGTACATTAAAGGGTTTGACAACTTCACCGTGCTGCTTGAAGTGCAAGGGAAGCAGCAGCTCATCTACAAACATGCCATTTCGACGTTTGCGCCGGAGCGGAACATTCATTTCGATGCCGAGCAATAAGCTGTCGGTACATAACGCCGAACGGAAAGACGCCCCATCGAGCGGGGCGTCTTTTCTGTGAACATGCGGAACTGACACAAAGGTTTCATCTCCGTGGAGGGCGGACCGCTGCCCATGGAACTTGCCATGAACATGCGGAACTGGTGCGCGATGTTCACTCCCGCGTGGAGGCCAAAACGTTGCCCATGGATTTTTTCCGTGTTTCTCGCTTCGCCGCTTCTTCGCCCCGCAACTGGCGGCAAGGAGCTTTCCACCGTAAACGAGAGCGAAGGAGGACTTCGCATGCGTAAAAGCCTTCCTTGCTGAATAAACATGTATAGACTTTCCTTGTCGCCTTCTTCCCTTTGCCCATTGCTCAGCTGTCCGGCTTCTAGGCGATTGTCACGAATGGACGGCGGCATACGTATATTAATAGCAAAAAGGTGAGGCATCAAAGACGCGGTGAAAATGGTGCGGGGGGAAGAAAACAGGAAGCGAGGTGACGCCCCTTGTCAGAATTGACGATGAATAAGGCGAAAGGGCAAATCAATATCGTGCTCAATTCCAAAACGGTCAACCATCTGATCAAGGAAGAGCCAAGCGACTGGATGGATAGCGAAGAACATCAAGCGCTTCGCAACATTCAGCGGGAGCTTGACCAGCTGATCGGCCTTGAACATGTGAAAAAGATGATCAAGGAAATTTACGCGTGGCTGTACATTAACCGGCTGCGCAAAGAGAACGGGTTAAAATCGAGCCGGCAAGCGCTCCATATGATTTTCAAAGGCAATCCCGGCACCGGCAAAACGACGGTGGCACGCTTGCTCGGCAAATTGTTTTACGAAATGAACGTCCTGTCCAAAGGGCATTTCATTGAAGCGGAGCGGGCCGATTTGGTCGGAGAGTACATCGGGCATACGGCGAACAAAACGCGCGACTTGATTAAAAAAGCGCGCGGGGGGATTTTGTTCATCGATGAAGCGTATTCGCTCGCCCGCGGCGGGGAGAAGGACTTCGGCAAAGAAGCGATTGACACGCTGGTGAAAGGAATGGAAGACTTTTGCGACGACTTGGTCGTGATTTTGGCCGGCTATCCGAAAGAAATGGACTATTTTTTGTCGCTAAATCCGGGCTTGCCGTCGCGCTTTCCGTTGACGATCGAGTTTCCCGATTACACGGTCGAGGAGCTCGTGCAAATCGCCAAGCAAATGCTGCGCGAGCGCGAATATGAAATGACGCCGGAAGCGGAGCGGAAACTATACATTCATCTCGAAGGGACGCTGGAAGCGACCGGCCGCCTCAAGTTCAGCAACGGCCGCTACATCCGCAACTTGATCGAAAAAGCGATCCGCAAACAGGCGGTCCGCCTCCTTCATGAAGGACGCTATGATAAAAAAGAGCTGATGACGATCCGCGATCGCGACCTTGTCATTCAGGCGTAATCTGTCCAGCCGATGCGCTCGTTCTTGGCAAGGACAAGAAACGGGCGCATTTTTTTGCTTTGGAAAAGAGGAATGCTTGAAAAAAAGGCGAATACATAAACAACAAAAGGCTGTTTGTTAAGATAAATAGTCTGAATTATCTGTATTATAAAAACAGCGCCGTTGATTGGCGCAAATCGAACAGAAAAGGAGAGATGCCGCTTGTATATGACGATTGGCGAGATGTTTTCTCAGACCGTGCGAAAGTTTCCAAACCGGGAAGCGGTCGTCGAGGTGGCGACCGGCCGCCGCTATACGTACGCCGAATGGGAGCGGGACGTGAACCGGTGGGCGAATGCGTTTCAGGAAGCCGGCGTGCGCAAGGGAGACCGCGTTTCTACAGTTCTGTACAACACGCTTGAACTCGCCACCGCCCTGTTTGCTTGCGCCAAAATCGGCGCCGTGTTCAATCCGATCAACTTTCGGCTGAAAGCGGAAGAAATCGCTTATATTTTGACCGATGCGGAGCCGAAACTCGTGCTGTTGGAACGGGCGGTTGAGCCGCAGCTCGCCGCGATTCACCACCGGTTTCCGCACGTGTCGTTTTGGTCGATCGACCATGATCCGCCGCCGTTTGCCAAAAGCGCTCATGAACAGGCGGCCCGGGCTTCGGTGGCAGCGCCGCGCGTGCCTGTGGAAGAGAGCGATCTGTACGCCATTATGTATACAAGCGGCACGACCGGGCGTCCAAAAGGGGTGATGCATCGGCACCGCGACATGATCGAGCAAAGCGTCCTTTGCTATGGCGTCATGCGCATCCGCGAGACGGATCGCGGGCTGGCGGCGGCGGCGCTCTTCCATTGCGCCGAACTGCATTGCTGCTTGCTGCCGCGCGTGCATGCAGGAGCGGCGAGCGTCATTTTGCACCATTTTGATGCCAAGCTCGTTCTCGAGACGATCGAACGTGAGCGGATTACGCTCCTGTTTGGCGCCCCGACGATGTGGAACATGATTTTGCAGGAAAATGTAGGCGATTACGACTTATCATCGCTTCGCCTCGGTCTATACGGCGCCGCTCCGATGGCTCCGGCGCTGGTGAGGCAATGCCAAGAGCGGCTCGGCATTGAGCTGATTCAAGCGTACGGGATGACGGAAATGGGGCCGGCGGTGACGTTTTTGTTGGAAGATGAGCAGCTCAAGAAACCGGGTTCCGCCGGGCGCGCCTGCCTCAACCATGACATCCGCGTCGTCCGCGCGCGGGAGGACGGGCCGTCCGACCCAGACGATGTGCTGCCGCCGTATGAAGTCGGCGAAATTGTGATGCGCGGACCGTGCATGATGGTCGGCTACTACAAGCGCGAGGAAGCGACGGAACAAGCGCTGTACAAAGGCTGGTATCATTCCGGCGATCTCGGCTACGTTGATGAAGACGGCTACTTGTATGTCGCCGACCGGGTCGATGACATGGTGATCAGCGGCGGAGAAAACGTCTATCCGCGCGAAGTCGAGGACGTGTTGTATGAGCATCCGAAAGTGCTTGATGTCGCCGTGCTCGGCGAGCCGGATGAGCTGTGGGGCGAAAAAGTCGTCGCCTTCATCGTCAAAAAAGAGGACAGCTTGACCGCCGATGAGCTCGAGCAGTTTTGCCAAACGAGCGACCGCCTCGCCCCGTACAAGCGGCCGCGCGCCTATTATTTCATCGACGCCCTGCCGCGCAATGCGAGCGGGAAAATCCAAAAGTTTTTGCTGCGTGAACAGCTGAAAAAACAGGCGGCGGGCGGAACGGAGAAAAAGTGACCGAACAGAAGAGAGGGATGAACGGTGACAGCTCGCTATTTGCGCGAGGAGCACCAGATTTTCCGCGATGCATTCCGCAAGTTTTTAGAGAAAGAAGCGTATCCGTACTACGACGAATGGGAGCGGCGCGGCATCATCCCGCGTTCGTTTTGGGCGAAAATGGGGGAAAACGGCTTTCTTTGCCCATGGGTCGATGAGAAGTACGGGGGCTTGAACGCCGATTTTGCCTACTCGGTCGTCATCCATGAGGAGCTGGAAAAAGTCGGTTCCAGCCTTGTCGGCATCGGCTTGCATAACGATATTGTGACGCCGTACATCGCCTCGTACGGAACGGAGGAACAAAAGCAAAAATGGCTGCCGAAATGCGTCAGCGGCGAGCTCATTACCGCCATCGCCATGACCGAGCCGGGGGCCGGGTCGGATTTGGCCAACATTTCGACAACGGCGGTGAAAGACGGCGACGCCTACATCGTCAACGGGCAAAAAACGTTTATCACCAACGGCATTCATGCCGACTTGGTCATCGTCGCCTGCAAAACCGACCCGCACGCGAAACCGCCGCACCGCGGCATCAGCCTGCTCGTCGTGGAGCGGGATACGCCGGGGTTTACGCGCGGGCGGAAACTTGAGAAAGTCGGGCTGCACGCCCAAGATACGGCCGAGCTGTTTTTCCAAGATGCGAAAGTGCCGGCGTCCAACTTGCTCGGTGAAGAAGGAAAAGGCTTCTATTACTTAATGGAAAAACTCCAGCAGGAGCGGCTCGTTGTCGCCATCGCCGCGCAGACGGCGGCGGAAGTGATGGTTTCCTTGACGAAGCAATATGTCAAACAACGCACGGCGTTCGGCAAACGGGTGAGCGAGTTTCAAACCGTCCAGTTCCGCCTCGCCGAAATGGCGACCGAGATCGCCCTCGGACGCACGTTTGTCGACCGCGTCATTGAAGAGCATATGGCAGGAAAACGGATCGTCACCGAAGTGTCGATGGCGAAATGGTGGATTACCGAGATGGCCAAACGCGTCGCCGCCGAAGCCATGCAGCTCCATGGCGGCTATGGCTATATGGAAGAATACGAGATCGCCCGGCGCTATCGCGACATTCCGGTGAGCGCCATCTACGCCGGGACGAACGAGATGATGAAAACGATCATCGCTCGCGAGCTAGATTTGTAGAAAGAGGGAAGGACCATGTTGAACGGCATCGTTGTGCTTGATTTTTCCCAGTACTTGCCGGGTCCGTTTGCGAGCTGGCGCCTCGCTCAGCTCGGAGCCGAAGTCATCAAAATCGAGCCCCCCTCCGGCGACCGGCTGCGCCCGTTCGCCGGGGGGCGGCTGTTTGCCGCCTATAACGTCGGGAAAAAAAGCGTCGCCTTGGACTTAAAGACGGACGAGGGGCGCGAGCAAGCGCGGCGGCTCGCCGCCCGCGTCGATGTGGTGATCGAGAGCTTCCGCCCCGGAGTGATGGCTAGGCTTGGGCTCGGGTATGACGATGTGCGCCGCGACAACGAACGGATCATTTACTGCTCGATCAGCGGCTTCGGCCAGCGGAGCGGCCGCTCCTTGCTCGGCAGCCATGATTTGAACTATATGGCGCTCTCCGGTGTATTGGCGCAGCTCGCCGATGCACGCGGCCGTCCGGTTCATCCGAAAGTGACGCTGGCTGATTTTATCGGCGGCATGGCGGCGGCGGAGCGCGTTTTGGCGGCGCTGTTCGCCCGCGAGCGGACCGGCCGAGGCGCCTATTTGGACGTCTCGCTAGTTGACGGCTTGGCGGCGATGATGGCGGGCCATTTTGCCATGGAACACGGCGGCGGGCCGAAACATGGCCTTGCCGAACTGGCCGGGGAGGTGGTGTGCTACCAGCTGTATGAGACGAAAGACGGCCGTTATATGAGCGTAGCGGCGCTTGAACCGCACTTTTGGCGCCAGTTTTGCGAAGCGGTCGGCCATCCGGAATGGATCGGAGCGCAGTGGGCGCCGGCGCGGCCGGGAGAGGCGGTGTATGACGGACTTGTCGCTTTGTTTCGCGAAAAAACGTTTTCTGAATGGAGCGCCTTCGCGGAAAGGGTCGACGCTTGCCTTGCTCCGGTGCTTGAAACGGATGAAGCGAAGCGGCTGTTTGCCGACGACCAAGTTCGCCACCTTGTCGCGATGCAGCCGGATGGCGTGTGGACGGCTGCGCATGGGCCGGATGGCCGGTGGGACGTCGAAGCGCCGCCTAAAGTCAATGAACATGCTGATTTGTTGAAGGGGGAGGAATAACCGATGATGAAAACACCGTTAACCATTTCGATGATGCTTGAGCGGGCGGAGATATTTTTTCCGAAAAAACAAGTCATCTCCCGCATGAAAGGCGGTGTCGTCCGCCATACATACAAAGAGATTGGGGAGCGGACGCGCCGGCTGGCCAGCATGTTGAAGCAGCTCGGGGTGGGAGTCGGCGACCGCGTCGGCACGTTCGCTTGGAATCATCACCGCCATTTGGAAGCGTATTTTGCCATTCCCGGCATCGGGGCGGTGCTGCATACGATCAACATCCGTCTCTCACCCCAGCATATCGCGTACATCATCAACCATGCCGATGACCGCGTTCTGCTGATCGATGATGATTTGCTGCCGGCCATTGAAGCGGTGAAAGACGAGATCCCGAACGTGCGCGCTTTCATCATTATGACCGACGCCGACGAGCTGCCGGAAACGGCGCTGGCGCCGGTGTACCATTATGAGAAACTGCTGGCTGACGGCGATCCGGCATTTCCGTTTTTGAAAGACCTCGATGAATACCAACCGGCCGGAATGTGCTATACATCAGCGACAACAGGCCAGCCCAAGGGGGTTGTGTACACGCACCGGAGCACTGTCTTGCACGCGATGGCGCTAGGTCTAGCTGATACGCTGGGGTTGTGCGAGCGCGATGTCGCCATGCCGATTGTGCCGATGTTTCACGTCAACGCATGGGGGATGCCGTTTGCCGCCACGTGGTTCGGTTCGACGACCGTCATGCCGGGGCCGGCGTTTACGCCGAACGTGCTTGCCGAGCTGATTGAAACTGAGCGGGTGACGATCGTGGCCGGCGTGCCAACGATTTGGCTCGGGTTGCTGCAAGCATTGGAGAAAGGCCGCTATGATGTCAGCAGCCTGACGCGCGTCATTTGCGGCGGTTCGGCCGCGCCGAAAGGAGTCATCCGCGCCTTTGAAGAAAAATACGGCATTCCGTTCATTCACGCGTACGGCATGACGGAAACGAGCCCGCTTGTGCTCGTCTCGCGCCCGAAAAGCTATCAAGACGGGCTGTCGTACGAGGAGAAACTCGACATCCGCGCCAAACAAGGGCTGCTTGCGCTAGGGCTTGAAATGAAAGTGATCGGCCAAAACGGGCCGGTTCGCTGGGACGGGAAGGAAATGGGTGAGCTTTGCTTGCGCGGGCCGTGGATCGCCGCCGAGTACTACAACGATGAGCGAACGAAGGAGACGTTCCGCGACGGCTGGCTCCATACCGGTGATGTCGTCACCGTGGACGAAGAAGGGTTTGTGAAAATCGTCGACCGGACGAAGGATGTCATTAAAAGCGGCGGCGAATGGATTTCATCGGTTGATTTGGAAAATGCGCTTATGGCCCATGAGGCGGTGTTTGAAGCGGCGGTCGTCGCCGTGCCGCACCCGAAATGGCAGGAGCGTCCGATTGCCTGCGTCGTGCTGAAAGAAGGCAAAAGCGTGACAAAAGAAGAGCTGTACGACTTTTTGCGCCCGCAATTTGCGAAATGGTGGCTGCCGGACGACATTGTGTTTCTCGATGAAATTCCGAAAACAAGCGTCGGCAAGTTTTTGAAGCGGAAGCTGCGCGATGAGATGGCGGCGCGCTATGCCGATGCGGCGGCGGAGTAAAGGAGGCGAACACCGTGGCCGAAACGATTGCGGTCATCGGCGCTGGAGTGATGGGGAGCGGTATCGCGCAAACGGCGGCGATGGCGGGAAAAACGGTGCATTTCTATGACGTGTCCGAAACGGCTTTGCAAAACGGGCTCGCCTCGGTCGAAAAAAGCTTGCGCCGCTTTGTGAAAGCGGGGCAGTTGTCTGAACAAGAAGCGGAGGCGGCGCTCGGCCGCATCCGCCCGGCGACCGGTTCCGCGCGCCGCAGCTTTTGCGCAAGCTCGTTGAAGCCGGGCATTTAGGGCGGAAAACAGGGAAAGGGTTCTATACGTATACAACATGAACAGCCGCTTGAAGGGGAAACAGAGCCGTTTCAAGTTAGCTTCGAGTTCTATACGTATACAACATGAACAGGCGCTCTCATGGAGAGGGTGGACAGAAATGGGCCCATTTGGCGGCGCTGCGGTGCGCCTTTTGATACAACGGTGTGGCCGCCGCGCCGTCAAGGCGTGGCGTTGACAACAACAAGGAGGCGAAGATGATGCGCGAAGCGGTGATTGTGGAAGCCGTCAGAACGCCGGTCGGCAAGCGGAACGGCGTCTTCCGCGACGTTCATCCGGTTCATCTGGCCGCGGCGGTGTTGGATGAAGTCGTGCGCCGGGCGGGCATAGAAAAAGGACAGGTAGAAGATATCGTCATGGGCTGTGTGACGCCGATCGCCGAGCAAGGATACAACATCGGGCGGCTCGCGGCGTTGGAGGCTGGATTCCCAATCGAAGTGCCGGCCGTGCAAATCAATCGGATGTGCGGCTCCGGGCAGCAGGCGATCCATTTTGCCGCTCAAGAAATCCGCTCCGGCGATATGGATGTCACCATTGCCGCTGGGGTCGAAAGCATGACGAAAGTCCCGATTTTCAGCGACGGCAATGAGCGGACGATTCCGCCGTCGCTTCATGAAAAGTACGAGTTCATCCACCAAGGCGTTTCAGCCGAGCGGATTGCCAAAAAATACGGCCTGACGCGCGCGGAGCTGGATGCCTACGCCTACGAAAGCCATCGGCGCGCCTTAGCCGCCATGCGCGCAGGGAAGTTTCGCGCCGAAATCGTCCCGGTCAAAGGGCTTGACCGCGATGGCCGCGAAATCCTTGTCACCGATGATGAGGGGCCGCGGGCCGATACATCGCCGGAAGCGCTCGCCGCGCTCAAGCCGGTGTTTCAAGAAGACGGCGTCATCACCGCCGGCAATGCGAGCCAAATGAGCGACGGGGCGGCCGCTCTGTTGCTCATGGAGCGGGAGGCAGCGCGTCGGTTCGGACTGAAGCCGAAAGCGCGCATCGTCGCGCAAACGGTCGTCGGCTCCGACCCAACGTATATGCTGGATGGCGTCATTCCGGCGACAAGACAAGTGCTGAAAAAGACCGGACTTACGATCGAGGATATCGATCTCATTGAAATCAACGAAGCGTTCGCCCCGGTCGTGCTCGCCTGGCAAAAAGAAATCGGCGCCCCGCTTGCGAAAGTGAATGTCAACGGCGGCGCCATCGCGCTTGGCCATCCGCTCGGCGCCACCGGCGTCAAGCTCATGACGTCGCTCGTTCATGAGCTGGAGCGGCGGGAAGGCCGCTATGGGCTATTGACGATTTGCATCGGGCACGGCATGGCGACAGCGACGATCATCGAGCGAATGTAAAGCGCGACAAAACACATAACGTTCGCACCAGCAGCAGCGGGGCGGCCGCCAAGCCTGCTTTTTTTGCTGAAAACCAAGCGGGACGGAAGCCGGTCGGGTGTGATAAGATGAGGAAAAGCGGACGAAAGGGGGAGCGCTGGGCAAGATGAAACAACCGGTTCTTGCCTCCATCTATTTATCGCTCGCCGCCGGCATTTGGGGCGGGATGTATGTCGTAAGCAAGTACGTATTGGACTACATCCCGCCGCTGACGCTCGTCTGGCTGCGCTACGGTGTCGCCTTGATCGCGCTAGTCTTGATCGCGGCAATGAAACGCGAGCGCCCGCCAACGCGCGGGCGCGATTGGCTGATGGTGATCGCGATTGGCCTCATCGGCTATGTCATTTCCATTTCGTTGCAATTTGTCGGCACGAAATGGTCGAACGCCCATACGGCTTCGCTCATTACGGCTTCAACACCGGCGTTTGTCGTTTTATTTGCCCGCTGGCTGCTTGGGGAAGCGCTCACGTGGCGGAAGCTTGTGGCGCTGGTGTTGGCGGCGGCGGGAGTGATTGTCATCGTCGGCCTCGGGGGCAGCGGGGAGTCGACGCTGGCTGGAAATATGGCGTTAGTCGGCGCGGCGGTCACTTGGGCGCTGTTGTCGGTGCTGGTGAAAATGGCATCGGCGCGCATGTCTGTTCTTTCCATTACGACCTTCGCCATCTTGGTAGCGTTTGTCGGCATGACGCCGATGTTGATGGTGGAGCGCCCAGGGCTGACGGCCGTTCAATGGAATGCGCCCGTTGCGATGGGCGTGTTGTATCTTGGCATCGTGTCGACGGCGGGCGCGTTTTTCTTGTGGAACAAAGGGATGGAGATGATCGACGCCGGCATCGGCTCGCTCTTTTTCTTTTTTCAGCCGCTCATCGGCTCGCTTTTTGGCTGGCTGTTTTTGCATGAGCGGCTTGACGCGTCCTTTTGGGCAGGCGGGGCGCTCATCGTCGCGGGAGTGGCGGTGGCGGTGCGGAGCGGGCAAAGCGCGTAAGGAAAGCGAAGCGCCCGCGCGGGGGAGTCCCCTGCTTGCCATCTCTTCTTTGGCCATGGTTTGATGCCCAATCACTCGAATCTACGCTGGAAGCGATTACCCGCCCGCTTTTTCCCCCACCGCCCGCCGCGGCAGCTTCCAGCCGTACGTGTATGACAAAATGCGAAGAGCAGCGACGGCAATAAACAGCACATACAGCTCCACGGGCGACTCCGCCCATTTTAAGCCGACGGCGATGCCGGCTAAAATCGCCCAAGCGGCGTAAATTTCCGCATGCAGCACGAGCGGCTTCCGCCCGGCGAGCACGTCCCGGATGATGCCGCCGCCGCTGCCGGTCAACACCGCCGCGACGATGACCGCGCTTACCGGATGGCCCATTTTTGCGGCATACAGCGCCCCTTGGATGGCGAACGCCGATAACCCGAGGGCGTCAAAAAAGTTGCCCCACCGCTTCCATGGCGGGAGCATCTGCTTCGGAAACAAATAGACGATCGTCATCGAGACTAAGGCGACAAGAAAGAGCGAACCTTGTTCCCATAACGCCGATACGGGAACCCCAATCAGCAAATTGCGCACGGCCCCGCCGCCAAACGCCGTGACGATCCCTAAAATGTAGACGCCAAGCAAATCATATTCCTCTTCCATCGCGACGATCGCCCCGCTGATGGCAAAGGCGATCGTGCCGATGATGCTCAATATTTCCCACGTCATTCGTGCTGTTCCTTTCCGTGTCGTGTTCTTGTATCATTGTAGAGGCAAAAGCGGCGGGAATCAATCGTTTTTTCGGGAATGAACTAGCCGTGCGCTGCTTGAATTTGGTATGATGAACAAAGAGGACACAGCCGCTTTCGGTCATTCGCGGAAAGCCGAGCGAAGCCCGTGCCGATGGCCGGGATGCGCTCGAGCGTCCGCGCCATAAAAACGGTTGGCGCTCCATGCGGATCACATGGCTGCGCCCGAGAGGAGAAGGAAGGCTATGAGCCGCGAACAAGCCATCATCGTCGGCTGCCAACTTCATGGAATCGATGACGAGCGGTTTCGCTATTCGATGGAGGAGCTCGCTTCGCTCGTTGCGACCGCCAACGGTGAGGTGGTAGCCGAGTTGACACAAAAACGGGAAGCGCCGCACCCGGCGACGTACATCGGCAAAGGAAAAACAGAGGAACTTGCCGCTCTCGTCAAACAGCTGACGCCGGATCTTGTCATTTTCAACTGTGAACTTTCTCCTAGTCAAGCCCGCAATTTGACGAACATGCTTGGCGAGGTGAAAGTGATTGATCGGACGCAGCTCATTTTAGACATTTTTGCAAGGCGCGCCCGTTCGAAAGAAGGGAAGCTGCAAGTGGAGCTCGCGCAGCTTGAGTATCTGTTGCCGCGCCTTGGCGGCCAAGGCGCGACGCTATCTCGCTTGGGCGGCGGCATCGGCACGCGCGGTCCGGGGGAGACGAAGCTGGAGACCGACCGGCGCCACATTCGCCGCCGCATCGACGACATTAAAGCCGAACTGCGCCGCATCGCCGAACATCGCGAGCGGTACCGCGGGCGCCGGCAAAAAAATCACGCGTTTCAAGTGGCGCTCGTCGGCTATACGAACGCCGGCAAATCGACGATTTTTAATCGGCTGACGGCGGCCGATTCGTTCGAGGAAAATTTGCTGTTTGCGACGCTCGACCCGCTGACGCGCCAATGCGTCCTTCCGTGCGGGTATACGGTGCTTGTCACCGACACGGTCGGGTTCATTCAAGACTTGCCGACGACGCTTGTCGCCGCGTTTCGCTCGACGCTCGAGGAGGTGACGGAAGCGGATCTGTTGCTGCACATCGTCGATTCGTCGCATCCCGATTACGCCGAACATGAGCGAACGGTGTTGCGGCTCGTTGCGGAGTTGGGGGCGTCCTCCATTCCGATGGTCACAGTGTACAATAAACGTGACCGGCAGGCGCCAGAATTCATTCCGACGACGACCGAGGCGCTCGTCATGAGCGCGCTTTCTGCCGCTGATATCGAACGGCTTCGCGCGTTTTTGGAGGAGGCGATCAAGCGGCAAATGGTCCTTTACCACGCCTCCATTCCAAGCGGCCAAGGAAAATGGCTCGCACGGTTAAAAGCGGACACGATTTTGCAGCAATGGCGCTATAATGAACAAGAAGGGACGTACGAATGCGAAGGGTACGTACTCCCGACTCACCCGCTTTACAGGGAGCTGCAATCATTCCAATGATAGAAAGGGTTCACCAATGTTTTGGACAACATGGAAACACGGAGAGACGATCGCTGCGCTGATCGAAGAAGTGGAGGCGCAAATTGCCCCGATCCATCGCTCGATTGAGAGGCTGGTTGACGGAAACCAGCATCGCGTCCTTGACAGTTTCCGCCGCCATCAAGTGAGCGACGGCCATTTCATCCCGACAACGGGCTACGGCTATGATGATGTCGGCCGTGACACGCTCGATCGCATTTACGCCGATGTATTCGGCGCGGAAGCCGGCCTAGTGCGCCCGCAAATCATTTCCGGCACGCACGCGATTGCCATCGCGCTGTTTGGCGTGCTGCGCCCGGGCGATGAATTGCTCTACATCACGGGCGCCCCTTATGACACGCTTGAGGAGATCGTCGGCGTCCGCGGCCGCGGCGTCGGTTCGCTGAACGAGTTTGGCATTCGTTATCGGAGCGTGCCGCTTACGGCGGACGGAGCCGTTGATTTTCCGGCGGTGCGCGAGGCGATCCACGAGCGGACGAAAATGATCGGCATCCAGCGCTCGCGCGGGTATGCGACGCGCCCGTCGTTTACGGTCGATGAAATCGCCGAGATGATCGCCTTTGTCAAAGCGATCAAGCCGGATGTCGTTGTGTTTGTCGACAATTGCTACGGGGAGTTTGTCGAGGAAAAAGAGCCTTGCCATGTCGGCGCCGATTTGATGGCCGGTTCGTTGATCAAAAACCCTGGAGGGGGATTGGCGAAAACAGGAGGGTATATCGTCGGCAGGCACCAATACGTCGAAGCGTGCGCCTATCGGATGACCTCGCCGGGCATCGGCGCCGAAGTCGGCCCTTCGCTGTACAGCCTGCTTGAGATGTATCAAGGGTTTTTCCTCGCTCCGCACGTCGTCGGCCAAGCGCTCAAAGGGGCGGTGTTCACCGCCGCATTGCTCGAGCGGGTCGGGCTTGAGACTTCGCCGTCATGGAACGCGAAGCGCACCGATTTGGTGCAGTCGGTCCGCTTTAATGATCCAGAGCAAATGGTTGCTTTTTGCCAAGCCATTCAAGCGGCTTCCCCGGTGAACGCCCATTTCACTCCGTATCCGAGCGACATGCCCGGCTACGAGGATCAAGTGATCATGGCGGCGGGCACGTTCGTGCAAGGAGCCAGCATCGAGCTGACGGCGGACGGGCCGCTGCGTCCGCCATACGTGGCGTACGTGCAGGGCGGATTGACGTATTCTCATGTCAAAATCGCCGTTTGCTCCGCTGTTCACCGCTTGCTGGAACAGCAGCTCATTTGTTTGTGAGAAAAGGTAACATATAATTGACTATTTTCTTCACATTATGATAAAATAAAGGTATGAAAAGCGAGGAGGAATTGGCATGAGCAGCCAAATTCGTCGTTCCATGCCATTGTTTCCGATCGGGATTGTGATGCAGCTGACGGACTTATCGGCCCGGCAAATTCGCTATTACGAAGAGCACGGCCTCGTCACGCCGGCGCGCACCGAAGGCAATCGGCGGCTGTTTTCGCTCAATGACATCGATCGTTTGCTTGAAATTAAAGATTTGATTGATCAAGGCGTCAACCTCGCTGGAATTAAGCGCATTTTTGCCGCGCGGCAGGAAGGGCGTCACGAACAGCCGGAAAAAGTCGACAAGGCAGGAAAGCCGAAGCTGTCGGACGAAGAGCTGCGCGAAATTTTGCGGACGGAGCTGCTTCAGGCCGGGCGGTTTCAGCGCGCATCGCTTCGCCAAGGAGATCTCGCTCGCTTCTTTCACTAACGATGGGAAATGATTTCGGAGCCGGTGAGGAGGTTCAAGATGGCAAAATATACGCGTGAAGACATTATGCGCATCGTCAAGGAAGAGAACGTCAAATACATCCGCCTGCAATTTACCGATATTTTAGGCACGATTAAAAACGTGGAAATTCCGATCAGCCAGCTGGAAAAAGCGCTGAACAACAAAATGATGTTTGACGGGTCGTCGATCGAGGGGTTTGTCCGCATCGAAGAATCGGACATGTATTTGTACCCTGATTTGGACACGTTTGTCATCTTTCCGTGGACGGCGGAAAAAGGGAAAGTCGCCCGCTTTATTTGCGACATTTACAATGCCGACGGCACGCCGTTTGAAGGCTGCCCGCGCTATAACTTAAAACGCGTGCTCAAAGAGATGGAAGCGCTCGGCTTCACGGCGTTCAACTTAGGGGCGGAACCGGAGTTTTTCCTCTTTAAGCTCGATGAAAAAGGGCACCCGACGATGGAGTTGAACGACCGCGGTGGCTATTTCGATTTAGCGCCGACGGATTTGGGGGAAAACTGCCGGCGGGACATCGTGCTTGAGCTCGAAGAAATGGGGTTTGAAATCGAAGCGTCCCATCACGAAGTTGCCCCAGGACAGCATGAAATTGATTTCAAATACGCCCACGCCATCAAAGCGTGCGATGATATTCAGACGTTCAAGCTCGTCGTGAAGACGATCGCCCGCAAGCATGGGCTGCACGCGACGTTTATGCCGAAGCCGATTTTCGGCATCAACGGCTCGGGTATGCACTGCAACTTGTCGCTGTTCCGCAACGGGGAAAACGCCTTTTTTGATCCGAACGGCGAGTTGCAGTTGAGCGAAACGGCGCGCCAGTTTATCGCCGGCGTGCTGAAACACGCGCCGAACTTTACGGCGGTGACAAACCCGACCGTCAACTCGTACAAGCGGCTCGTTCCGGGCTATGAAGCGCCGTGCTATGTCGCTTGGTCGGCGCGCAACCGCAGCCCGCTCATTCGCATTCCGGCTTCGCGCGGCATGAGCACGCGCATTGAGGTGCGCAGCGTTGACCCGTCGGCGAACCCGTACTTAGCGATGGCGGTGCTGTTGGCGGCGGGGCTTGACGGCATTCGCAACAAACTCACCCCTCCGGCACCGGTGGACCGGAACATTTACGTCATGACGAAAGAAGAACGGCTCGAAGAAGGCATTGTCGATTTGCCGGCTACGCTCATTGAGGCGCTTGAAAACTTGAAGTCCGACGAAGTGATCGTCCAAGCGCTCGGCAAGCATTTATTCGAGCACTTCGTTGAAGCGAAAGAAATCGAGTGGGATATGTATCGGACGACCGTCCACCAATGGGAATTGGATCAATACATGGAGCTGTACTAATCAAAAAGAGGGTATCCCAAAAAGATCGGGATACCCTCTTTCGTTGCTCTATATACGTGCTGACTGCTTCGGCCGCATGATCGGTTGCGTCGATCTTGAAGGCAGGCAACGGCAACCTTTTGGGTTAGCTCCTCTTTTATATACGTACCAGCGCTTCTGGCCCATGATCGGTTGCGGTCGATCTTGAAGGCAGACAGCCTTTAGGTCAGCCCCTCTTTTATATACGTACCGGTGCTTCCGGCCCATGATTGGTTGTGCCTACCTTGAAGCCAGACACCTTGTGGACCGGCTCTTTTTCCTGCGGTCTAACTTGTTCGGCTCGCGCGCTTTTGCCATGCCGCCTTGTGGACCGGCCCTTTCCCGCGGCCGGCCGCTCACACCCGGCAACCTCGCTGTTCGGGTTTTGGCTCAAGCCCCGTCCGCCTCGTTGCAGCGGCGCGCGGCGTCAGCCGACAAGGTGATGGACGTTTGTCCGCCCCGTCCGCCGTCTTCGTTGCGCTTCCGTTAGCCGATCAGGCGATAGACGCCGATCACCTTGCCGAGAATCGTACAATCGCGGACGATGATCGGCTCGAGATGAGCGTTTTCCGGCTGCAGGCGGATATGGTCCTTTTCTTTGAAAAAGCGCTTGACGGTCGCTTCATTGTCTTCGGTCATGGCCACGACGATGTCGCCGTTTTGGGCCGATGATTGCTGGCGGACGATGACGTAGTCGCCGTCCAAAATGCCGGCTTCGATCATGCTGTCGCCCATCACTTCAAGCATAAACAGCTGTTCTTCGCCGGCGGCGAGCCGTTTCGGCAGCGGGAAATAGTCCTCGATGTTTTCTACGGCCGTAATCGGCTGCCCGGCGGTCACTTTCCCGATAATCGGCACGGAGACGATGTCCTCGCCCTCTTTTTCCTTCCCGCCATCGTTGTCCAAAATTTCAATGGCGCGCGGCTTGGTCGGGTCGCGGCGGATGTATCCTTTGCTTTCCAACCGCGCCAAATGCCCATGGACAGTCGAACTCGACGCCAGTCCGACCGCCTCCCCAATCTCCCTCACCGACGGCGGATAGCCCTTCGTTTTGACTTCCTGCTTAATAAACTCTAAAATTTGCTGCTGCCGTTTCGACAGTTTCGTCATTCCCTGCACCTCCGGCAAGTCATTTGCCTTCATTATATCATGCCGAAAGGGAAAAAACAAACATAAGTTCGAATTTTTTGTTGACACAAACAAATGTTCCTGATTATAATGAAGGAAAGCGAACGAATATTCTCTTTTTGGGGTGGGGAAAATGAAGAAAACGTTTGTGCACTATCTAGTATTTTCAGTTTTGATGACGCTTTTCACAGCCGCGTTCATCTACGCTGGCAGCCCGGTTGATAAACAGGAATATGTGACGGTGACCGTCGCATCAGGCGATACGCTTTGGGGGTTGGCCAAGCAATATGAACAGGAGCACGGCTTATCGCCGGACGAATTCATCCGCTGGGTGGTGGAGGTGAACCATCTTCGCAGTTCCCGTCTCACAGCGGGTGAACAGATCGTCATTCCCGTGTTAAAATCAAAGCGGGGCGGTTCATTGGCCGCCAATCAGTAACAAGAAAGAAGGGATGGCCATGAGGGCGGTCATTTATTGCCGCGTCAGCACGGACAAAAGCGAGCAGGAAACATCGCTGGCTCGGCAGCGGGAGGAGCTTGAACGGCTCGCGGCGGAAAGCGGATTTGAGGTGGTCAAGGTGATCGCCGAGCAGGCGAGCGGTTATGAAGCTGACCGTGACGGCGTGCTCGAGCTGCTCGAACTGTGTGAAGAGGGGCTCGTGGACGTCTTGCTCGTTCAAGACGAAACTCGGCTCGGGCGCGGCCATGCGCGCATGGCGCTGCTTCATTGCTTGAAAAAGCGAGGGGTCAAGCTATACAGCGCCAGCCACCGCGGAGAGATGCCGCTGTCCGAGGCCGATGAGATGGTGTTGTCGATCATTGCGATCGTCGAGGAGTATCAGCGGAAACTACATAACGCGAAAATCAAGCGCGGCATGCAGCGAGCCATCGCGCGCGGCTATCGTCCGGAGCGGAACTTGCGGCGCCAAGGAGAGAACGCGGGGCGCGATCGCATCGAACTGCCGATCGAAGAGATCGTCCGCCTGCGTGCGCGCGGTTTCACGTTTGCCGATATCGCCGCCACGCTCCGAAGCTTTGGCTATGAGGCGTCCAAAGCGACCGTTCATCGCCGCTACCAAGAATATATGGACGAACGGCAAGCCGAACAGCCCAGCGGCTACGAGCCCGGCACCGAGCGCGATCAGGAATATACGGGCGAGCGGCAAGGAAGGCGCGCTGCGAAGCGATAGAAAGGCAGAGGAAGGTGGCCGAGGCGTCATTGTTGCCATCTTCGCGTTTTAGCAGATAACATAGAACGGAGAACGATCATCCTAACGAATAGGAGAAGATAACGGATGCTTGCCAAACAGAAATTAGACCGCATCAATGAACTGGCCAAAAAGGCGAAAACGTCTGGCTTGACGGCGGAAGAAACGATCGAACAGGCGAAGTTGCGCCGCGAATACATTCAGGCGTTCCGCAAGGCGATGACCGATATGCTTCATACCGTGACGGTCATCGATCCAAACGGGAACGATGTCACGCCGAAAAAGCTAAAAGAAAGTCAACGCCGGCGCCTCCATTAAGTGTTGGCGCCGCGCGGCGGCGTTCCCATGCTTCGTTGGGAAATTAAACGTTGTACAAGGGAGTCTATTTTCTATATGATAGTAAATGACACCATGTTGATGAAAGGGAGGAAGACGATGGCGCATTCAATCGAAGAATTAGCCATTACCACCATTCGAACGCTGTCGATCGACGCGATCGAAAAGGCGAAATCTGGGCATCCAGGCA
Organism: Geobacillus icigianus; assembly: GCF_000750005.1. Classification (GTDB taxonomy): domain Bacteria; phylum Bacillota; class Bacilli; order Bacillales; family Anoxybacillaceae; genus Geobacillus; species Geobacillus icigianus. The sequence continues at coordinate 165,223 of NZ_JPYA01000186.1, forward strand.
TGCCGATGGGAGCGGCGCCGATGGCGTATGTGCTTTGGACGAAATGGATGAACCACAATCCGGCCAATCCGAACTGGTTCAACCGCGACCGGTTTGTCCTGTCAGCGGGGCACGGCTCGATGCTGCTGTACAGCCTGCTTCATTTAAGCGGGTACGATGTGTCCATGGACGATCTCAAACAGTTTCGCCAATGGGGAAGCAAGACGCCGGGCCATCCGGAATACGGTCATACGCCAGGAGTGGAAGCAACGACCGGTCCGCTCGGGCAAGGAATTGCGATGGCCGTTGGCATGGCGATGGCCGAGCGGCATTTGGCGGCGACTTACAACCGCGACGGGTTTCCCATCATCGATCACTATACGTACGCGATTTGCGGCGACGGCGATTTAATGGAAGGGGTGGCGAGCGAGGCAGCGTCGCTTGCCGGCCATTTACAGCTCGGCCGCTTGATCGTCCTGTATGACTCGAACGACATTTCCTTGGACGGGGAGCTGAATTTGTCGTTCTCAGAAAACGTCGCCCAACGCTTCCAAGCCTATGGCTGGCAATATTTGCGCGTTGAGGACGGCAACAACATTGAAGAAATCGCAAAAGCGTTGGAAGAAGCACGGGCCGATCTCAGCCGGCCGACGCTCATTGAAGTCAAAACGACGATCGGCTACGGTGCGCCGACAAAAGCGGGCACATCCGGCGTTCACGGCGCTCCGCTCGGCGCGGAAGAAGCGAAGTTGACGAAGGAAGCGTACCGCTGGACGTTCGCCGAAGATTTCTACGTGCCGGAAGAGGTGTACGCCCATTTCCGGGAGACCGTGCAAGAACCGGGAGCGAAAAAGGAAGCGGAATGGAACGAGCTCTTTGCCGCTTACGAACAGGCGCATCCGGAGCTGGCCGCCCAGTTGAAGCAAGCGATCGCAGGAACGCTTCCTGCCGGCTGGGAAGCTGTGCTGCCGGTGTATGAAGCGGGCAAAAGCCTAGCGACCCGCTCGTCTTCTGGGGAAGTGATCAACGCCATCGCTAAAGCGGTGCCGCAATTGTTTGGCGGTTCGGCCGACTTGGCGAGCTCGAACAAAACGCTCATCAAAGGCGGCGGCAACTTCTTGCCGGGCAGCTACGAGGGCCGCAACATTTGGTTTGGCGTGCGCGAATTTGCCATGGGAGCGGCGTTGAACGGCATGGCGCTCCATGGTGGATTGAAGGTGTTCGGGGGCACGTTCTTCGTGTTTTCCGACTATTTGCGCCCGGCCATTCGACTCGCGGCGCTTATGGGGCTGCCGGTCACGTATGTGTTGACGCATGACAGCATCGCTGTCGGTGAAGATGGTCCGACGCACGAGCCGGTGGAGCATCTTGCTTCGCTTCGCGCCATGCCAAACTTGTCGGTCATCCGGCCGGCCGATGCCAATGAAACCGCCGCAGCGTGGCGGCTGGCGCTGGAAGCGACAGACAAGCCGACCGCGCTCGTGTTGACGCGCCAAGATGTGCCAACGTTGCCGCAAACGGCGGAGCTGGCGTATGAAGGCATGAAAAAAGGCGCTTATGTCGTCTCACCGGCGAAAAACGGCGCTCCGGAGGCGCTGCTCTTGGCGACCGGGTCCGAAGTCAGCCTGGCGGTGAACGCGCAAGAAGCGCTCGCTGCTGAAGGCATTCACGTTTCCGTCATCAGCATGCCATCGTGGGACCGCTTTGAAGCGCAGCCAAAAGCGTACCGTGATGAAGTGATCCCGCCGACCGTGACGAAGCGGCTGGCCATTGAGATGGGCGCCTCGCTCGGCTGGGAGCGCTACGTCGGTCACGAGGGCGATGTGTTAGCCATCGACCGGTTTGGCGCCTCCGCACCGGGAGAAAAAATCATGGCTGAGTACGGCTTTACCGTCGACCACGTGGTTCGCCGCGTCAAAGCGCTGCTTGGAAAATGAACGGAGAAAGCCGATCTTCCGGACGGATGACGACCTCCACTGCCTAGTTTATTGAGCGGATGACGACCTCCACCGCCTAGTTCATTGGGCGGATGTGAGGACATCGACTAGTTTCTTCGTTGCTTCGGAAGAGAGTTCGGGACAGCTGCCCTTGCGCCGCAGCAAGGGCGGCTTGTTTTTTGGCCCGCGGCCGTGCGGCTGAACCGCCTTCGCCGACGTGTGTCGCGCGTCAGTTACCCGCTTGTTGTTGGCCCGCGGCGGCGCGGCTGAACTGGCTGGGCCAAGCTTTGCCGCAAGCGGCCACAGGTTGAAAGGCTGCGCGCAAAAATCGACAATGTTAGTGAAAAAAATTGCCGGCAATAGACATATTTTTCCCCCTTCTTTTTCTATAATAAAAACAGATGGAACGGAAATGGGGGATCGAACATGGTTCGTTATTGGATTTATTTGTTGAAGGATGAAGTGGCGGCGCATTATCGCCATCGGACGGAAAAAATTGTCGAACTGCTACGGGAGCATCAACACGCGAAAGCGCCGTTAAAAGCGATTTGCCGCAAGCAAGTGGAGTTCATCACCGAACGGTTGTCGTTTTCCCGTCTCGAGCTCGGCTTGAAACAATCGTTCACTGGACGCGTCGGCAAAAATTTGGAACGCAATATGTTCATTTTGTGCCATGAATCTGGCGAGGAAGCGCTCCTTGTCGTCCAAAAACGCCGCCTGTTGCTTGTTGCCGACAGCGCCGCGCTGGCTGCCGACATCGGACGGGCGCTCGCCAAACTAGCGCCAACGTTTTTGGCGGTGGCTGCCGATTTTGCTGATTACCATTGGTTATGCGCGCCGGCGCCAGGGAGAAAATTCGCATAATGTGAAGATTTTTGCGGCGGAATATTGTCTAATGGCGCATCGTTTAGTACACTGGTTAAAGAGACAACAAGAAGGAGGAAAATCGCTGCGATGTGGGATACGATTCTCGTTGGCGTGCTGGCGCTCATCGCCGGTGTGGCAATCGGGTTTTTCATCGCCCGCAAAACGATGATCAATTATTTGAAAAAAAATCCGCCGATCAATGAACAGATGATTCGGATGATGATGATGCAAATGGGCATGACGCCTTCGCAGAAGAAAATCAACCAGATGATGAAAATGATGAACAACCAGCTGAAATAAGGAAACATAGACACTCGATGAAGAGTGTCTTTTTATTTTGCGAAAATGTCCTTTCAAAATTTTTTCATTTTTGTTACAATGATATAGCGATTGTTCGGCAATCGAAGGAAGGAGATGGGACTGTGCGCGTGTTTCGCGACTTGTTTTGGTTTTTTCGCCAAGAGAAAAAAGCGTACATGACCGGTGTGTTGTTGCTTGTGGTCGTCGCCTTTTTCGAAACCGTTCCGCCGAAAGTGATCGGCATTTTGGTTGACCATATGAAAAATGGAACGATGACGCGCGGCGTGCTTGTTCGCTGGCTTGCCGTCCTTGCCGTTGTGGCGGCGGCGCTCTATGGGCTTCGCTATGCTTGGCGCATTTGCATTTTCGGAGCGGCCGTCAAGCTTACTCGCCAACTGCGCAATGAGCTGTATGAACACTTTACGAAGATGTCGCCGTCGTTTTACCAGCGGAAGCGGATCGGCGATCTGATGGCTCATGCGACCAATGACTTGCAAGCGATCCAGCAAACGGCTGGCAGCGGCATTTTGACGCTTGTCGATTCGCTGACGCTCGGCGGATTTGTGCTGGCGACCATGGCGGTTTCGATCAGCTGGAAGCTGACCGTCATCAGTCTATTGCCGCTGCCGGTGATGGCGGTGGCGACGAGCCGCTACGGAACGATCCTTCATCGCCGGTTTGTTACGGCGCAAGCGGCGTTTTCGTCACTCAACGATAAAGTGCAGGAAAGCATCAGCGGCGTTCGGGTGATCAAAGCGTTTGGTTATGAAAAACAAGATGTGGAGGCGTTTCGTCGTCAATCGGAAGATGTGGTGGCTAAAAATATCGCCGTCGCCAAAATTGATGCGCTCTTTGACCCGACGATCGGCTTCCTTGTCGGGCTGTCGTTTTTCCTCGCGGTCGCGTTTGGAAGCGAAATGGTGTTGACCGGTGAGCTGACGATTGGGGAACTCGTGTCGTTTACCACCTATCTCGGCTTGCTCATTTGGCCGATGTTGGCGTTCGGCTGGCTGTTTAACATCGTTGAGCGCGGGCGCGCCTCGTATGACCGGGTGCGGGCACTGCTGGCCGAGCAGGACGAAATTCACGAAGCTCCCGATGCCATCGATGTTCCCCCGCGCGGCGACATCGAGTACGACATCAAGCGGTTCGTCTATCCTGGGGAGATGAGGACGGCGCTTTCGGACATTCGATTTCGGCTCAAGAGCGGGGCGACGCTTGGCGTTGTCGGCAAAACCGGGGCCGGGAAAACGACGCTGCTTCGTCTGTTGCTGCGCGAGTTTGACGGCTATGACGGAGAAATTCGCTTCGGCGGCCACGACATTCGCAGTTACACGCTGTCGGCGCTCCGCTCGGCGATCGGTTACGTCCCGCAAGACCATTTTTTGTTTTCGGCTTCCGTGCGCGACAATATCGCCTTCGCCCAACCGGAGGCTGAGGAAAAGGAAATCGTGCGGGCGGCGCAGCTCGCCCATATTCATGAGGACATTCTTCAATTTCCAGACGGCTATGCGACCGTTGTCGGCGAGCGCGGCGTTTCTTTGTCAGGCGGGCAAAAACAGCGGTTGTCGATCGCACGGGCGCTGTTGACAAATCCGGAAGTGCTCATTTTGGACGACGCGTTGTCGGCGGTTGACGCGAAAACGGAAGCGCGCATTTTGGCCGCCTTAAAACAAGAGCGGCGCGGCAAAACGACGATCATCGCCGCTCATCGTTTAAGCGCGGTCGAGCATGCCGATTGGATCGTGGTGCTCGATGGCGGACGAATCGTGCAGGCCGGAACCCACGAGAAGCTTGTGGCCGAAGACGGCTGGTATCGCGATATGCATCAGCGCCAACAGCTCGAAGCGTTCGTGGAAGGATCACAGATCGGAGGGATGGCATGAACGGACAGACGTTGACGGCCAAAGAACAGCGGCGAGTCCTTTGGCGGTTGCTTTCTTACATGGGGAGATACAAAAAGGAAGCCGCGCTTGCGTTTTTCCTTCTTCTTTTGTCCACGGCCGGCGAGCTTGCCGGGCCGTACTTGGTGAAGGTGTTCATCGATGATTATCTCATGCCGGGCCGCCTGGCTTTTGAGCCGGTGGCGGCGTTGGCTGCCGCTTATCTCGGCGTGCTCGGGGCGAAAACCGTGATCACGTACTTTCAGCTTGTTGAATTTCAGCGGCTCGCTTTATATATTATTCAAGCGTTGCGGATGGACGTGTTTTCCAAGGTGCATCGCCTTGGGATGAGCTATTTCGACCGAACGCCAGGCGGCAGCATCGTCTCGCGGGTCACGAATGACACGGAAGCCATCAAAGACATGTTTATTAGCGTTTTAGCGGTGTTTGTGCAAAACGGTCTGTTTGTCATTGGCGTGTTTATCACCATGTTTGTGCTCAACGTCCGGCTCGCGTTGTTTTGCCTGTTCATTCTGCCGGCCATCGCGCTCATTATGCGCACGTATCGCCGTTACAGCTCGGTATTTTATCAAGACATGCGCGAGCGGCTGAGCGAACTGAATGCCAAATTGAATGAGTCGTTGCAAGGGATGGCCATCATTCAAGCGTTTCGTCAACAGCAGCGCCTCTACCGGGAGTTCGCGGCTGTGAATGAGGCGCATTACCGGGCGGGGATGCGCAACATCCGCCTTGACGGGCTGTTGCTTCGGCCGGCGATCGATGTGATCTATATGGTTTCGATTATGGTGGTGCTTGGCTTTTTTGGCATTTCGGCGCTCGAAAGCCCGGTTGAGATCGGCGTGCTTTACGCTTTTGTCAACTATTTGGAGCGCTTTTTTGAGCCGGTGACGCAAATGATGATGCGCCTGTCGCTGTATCAACAGGCGATCGTTTCCGCCTCGCGCGTCTTTGCCCTTCTTGACCGCGAGGAGGAGGCGCCGTTTCATCCGGAACAAGCTCCGTATACGATCGAGCGCGGTGAAATTGAGTTTCGCGATGTCAGTTTTTCCTACGATGGCAAACGCGATGTCGTAAAGCGCGTGTCATTTGTGATTCAACCCGGACAGACGGTCGCGTTTGTCGGCCATACGGGCAGCGGCAAAAGTTCGATCATCAACTTGCTCATGCGCTTTTACGAGTTTGACCGCGGCGATATTTTGCTTGACGGCCGGTCGATCCGCGATTATTCGCGCACCGAGCTCCGCCGCCGGCTAGGCCTTGTCTTGCAAGATCCGTTTTTGTTTTACGGAACGGTGCGGGACAACATTCGCATGTACAACGAAACTATCGATGAGGAGCGGGTGAGGGCGGCCGCCCGATTGGTGCAAGCCGAGCCGTTCATTGAGCGGCTGCCGGGGGGCTACGACCATGTGCTCGCTGAGCGCGGGGCGACGTTATCGAGCGGTCAGCGCCAGCTTCTTTCCTTTGCACGCACGATCGCCGCTGATCCGAAAATTTTGGTGCTCGATGAAGCGACCGCCCATATTGATACGGAAACAGAGGAAGCGATTCAAGAAGCGCTCGCGCGAATGCGAAAAGGACGGACGACGCTGGTGATCGCCCACCGTTTGTCCACCATTCAAGACGCGGATCAAATTTTCGTCCTAAAGCGCGGCGAAATCGTTGAGCGCGGCACGCACCAGCAGCTCTTGGCGCAACGGGGGATTTATTATCAAATGTATTTGCTGCAAAACGGCCTTGTCGATGCCCGCCGCTAGGCGGGGCATCGGCAAGGTTTTTCGTTTTGGCCGCCGGCAGCGTTCGATGGGCGCTTTTGGGCAAAGAAAAAGCGCCGGTTCCGTTTTAGCGGGAGGCGCTTTGCTTTCGCTCGTTTCTTTGCTCGCGCTGATAAGCGTTGAGCAGCGTGTCGAGTTCTTTGCTGATTTTCATGGCGGCCGGCGAGTTCAGGCCGGTTTTGGCGACGATATCGACAAGCTCCATCCGTTTTTGTTCAATCAATGTCAATAAGCTTTGTTTTGGCACGAAAAATCGCCCTTTTCCTCTTGTATTTTATACTATTTTACCAATGAATACAAAAATGGAAAATAGAAAAATTGTCCAAAAAACATGAGAAACGCATTATACGAAAGGGCGGATTTTTGCTAAAATAGAAATATAGATCGGTTGTAATAAACCATTTCCGATCTCCGTGTCCCGTCTTTATCATCTAACAAGCTGGCAAGGTGACAAGAAGAGCGAGCAATGCTACGTAAAACAAAATGAGAATTTCCGATTTTTCGTTGCGGGTTTCATCGAAGTACAAGCCGTTATGAGAGTCATCAGCGGGATGGAAAACAAAATGGCAACTTATATAGAAACGACTAGGAGTGAATTCGCCCGTGAATCAATTGAATGTGTTTCTCGCATTTGGCGCCGGGTTTTTGTCATTTCTTTCCCCGTGCACTCTGCCGCTTTATCCGGCGTTTTTATCCTATATTACCGGTATGTCGGTCAGCGAGCTGAAAGAAGAAAACGCGATGCTCAATCGCCGCAGCCTATGGCATACGGGTTGTTTTTTGCTCGGATTTTCGCTCATTTTTGTTTCGCTCGGCTTCGGCACCTCGCTAATCGGCCGCTTGTTTGTCGATTACCAAGATGTGATTCGGCAAATCGGCGCCGTGGTGATCGCCGCGCTCGGTCTCGTCGTGGCCGGGGTATGGAAGCCGGGATTTTTGCTGCAAGATCGGCGTGTATCGTTTCGTGAGCGGCCCTCCGGCTATGTCGGCTCGATGCTGATCGGCATGGCGTTTGCCGCCGGCTGGACGCCGTGCATGGGCCCGATTTTAGTGGCTGTCGTGGCGCTGGCGGCCACCCATCCCGGGTCGGGAATCCTCTATATGCTCGCTTATGCGCTCGGTTTTGCCGTCCCGTTTTTCGTACTGTCGTTTTTCCTTGGCAAGCTGCAATGGATTCATCGCCATAGCGCGTCCATGATGAAAGCGGGCGGCTATGTCATGATCGCGATGGGCGTGATTTTGTATTTTGATTGGATGACGAAACTGATTGGGTATGCGACGAGCTTGTTTGGCGGCTTTACCGGGTTTTGATTTTACAACATTTTCGTGGAAAACGCTATGTCGCCTTTGACCGAGCAATGAAGGCGCTCATGTTTTGCTTTTACAAGATTTTCGTGGAAAAGGAGAGAGTGGAATATGGCTTCTGTTTTAGTGGTCGATGACGCGAAGTTCATGCGGGTGACGTTGGCGCGCATTTTGCAGAAGGGGCATCATGAGGTAGCCGGCGAGGCGGAAAACGGCAAGGATGCAGTGGAATTGTACCGTCGTCTGCGCCCTGATCTCGTCATTATGGACATCACGATGCCGGTGATGAACGGCATCGAGGCGGTGCGGGCGATCAAGGAGTTGGATCCGGGAGCGAAAATCATCATCTGCTCGGCGCTCGGCCAGCAGCGCATGGTCGTGGAAGCGGTCGAGGCGGGGGCGGCGGATTTCATCGTCAAGCCATTCGAAGAACAACGCGTGCTGGAAGCGGTCGCCCGCCTTTTATAAAAAGACTTGCACTTGGAAAGGGAGTTTCTGGGTTGTGATCGGTACGTGGTGGTAGGCAAGCGAAACGGTTTTTGCTATAATAACGTTGTCCAGCTACTTTTGTCGGAAGAAGGTGATGGCTTTGCCGCTCGTTACTTCGCTCATCGCCGTCGTGATGGCGTTTCTCGTTTTTTTTGTGCGCATGAAGGCGTCGGAAAAGCCGACCAACGCCAAAAAAATCATTTTGCCGCCGCTGTTTATGAGCACCGGCGCGCTGATGTTCATTGATCCGGTGTTCCGGGTCACGCGCGGCGAGCTCATCGAAGCGGTCGTTCTCGGGTTGTTTTTTTCGTTGTTCCTCATCAAAACATCGAAATTTGAAGTTCGCGGCCATGACATTTATTTGAAACGTTCGAAGGCGTTCATTTGGATTTTGCTCGGGTTGATCATCATTCGCCTCGGTTTGAAAACGTATTTAGGGCGGACGATTGATTACCGCCAATTAAGCGGAATGTTTTACTTGCTGGCGTTTTCGATGATCGTCCCGTGGCGAATCGCCATGTACGTTTCATATCGGAAGCTGGCCGCGCGGTTGAAGCCGCCGGTCCTCACATAAATGATGGCGTCCCGAAAAACGAGCGGGGCGCTTTTTTACGCTCGCGAACCGCTTTTTCGGGAAAGCCGCGGACGGTCAGCGGCTTTCTAGCAAATGCTGATAAGGAGCGAGATCGATGTTTTTCGCCTGCAATGTCCGAATCAAAAATTTATGGTCGCGCTTCGGCGTTGCGATGATGTAACCGCGAATCAACAGGTCGCGTGTGATGCGCGGCGCCTGTTCCTTCAAGGCAAGTTCACCGATTTTGCCGGCGATCTTTTGCCGCGCGACGTCACGGAACAATTCGGGCACGGGGCGAACGAGTTCCTCAAGAAGCGCTTTTTCTTCTTCCCCCCATAAATGGCGCGTCTGTTCAATGTAATACTCCTGCCAGTCCAGCTCCGATTTTCCGTCTTCTTTCGGCAGTCGCTTTAAAAACTTGCGGAACATGAAAAAGCCGCCAATGGACATCATGACGAGCAAAAAAACGACCCAAAACAGAATAAACCAAAGAAACCATCCCGTCAGCATGATCCCCACTCCCATGCGTTAATTCGGTGCTATGCGCCCTTTGCCCTGTCAAGCCATTGGATGCGACGGCCGCCGGGTTGTATTCCAACCAAAAGACGATTCCGCTTTCCGGCCGGATTTGGCGCAAGATTCGTCTATTATTATGTCGAAAAGCGTGCTGTTTGGCAAGTTTGGCGCCACTTTGGCGCCACTTTGGCTCAAAACGCGCTCCCGCTGTTTCGCCACAAAGAAACCGATAACGGCGCCTGTCATCAATCGTAACGCAACTGTAACGCAACTGTAAAAAAACCTGTCCCGCCTTAGAACAACAAGCGTTCGCAAGGTAAGTCTAGATAGGAATGGAAATGATAGACAGTGACGTCCTTCCCGCCGCCTGCTAATCTATCTAATAGACAAAAAAGCTAGGAGGAACGTGGAGAGCTAGGGAGGGATCGAAGGAATGAAAAAGACGATGATTGCGCTCGCTGCCGCCTGTTTTTTGACGTTCGGCTCGCAGGGGCCGACGACGGAAGCGGCTGGCTCGTATACATACTATCAAGTAAAAAAGGGCGATACGATGTCAGCGATCGCCAAGCGATACCATACGACCGTTTCATCGCTGCGCGCGCTAAACGGCTTAAAGCATGACTTCATTTACGCTGGAGAACGGCTGAAAGTTCCGGCGGCAGGGAAACGGACGGCTTCGGCCCCGGCAAAGAAGAAATCGATCACATTAAGCGCCGCTGACCGGAAGCTGCTCGCTCAGTTGGTGCAGGCGGAGACCGGTTCGAGCGAGCCGTTTGCCGGCAAGGTGGAAGTGGCGCTTGTCGTTTTCAATCGCACCAAGCATCCGGAGTTTCCAAAAACGGTGCGCGGCGTCATTTATCAAAAGACGAAATGCGGTTATGCGTTTGTGCCGGTCAAAACGGGAAAGTTGACCCGCATTCGGCCGACCAAGCAAGATTACGCGGCCGTTGATAAGGCGTTGGCCTTGTTTCCGAACGACCGCCGCGGCTCGCTTTACTTTTATAATCCAAGGGTGACAAAAGACAAATGGATGTTGTCGCGCCCGGTGACGATTCGCATAGGGCATCACGTCTTTACGAAATAAACGGTTCGGCTTCAAAAAGGATGGCGGTTGAGTAAAGCACAGCCGACCGACAAAGAGGAGAGCGTTTCCCCGCTTTTGGGGACGCTCTTTTTTTCTGCGAAAATCGCTTTTCGACGAGTTGTGATGTTCATGCTAGTGCAGGGAAAAACATGTTCCGCCGCCATGTTGTTGGGAAAAAAGCGGAGTTTTTCTGGCTTCGTGAGGGTCAACCGTGTTCTCGATGTTTTCGCACTGACGGTCATGACACCGCTGACAAAGGCGGGCGCTTTTCGACCGGTGGAGCGGTGTCCGGCCAAGGAAGGGCGGCGGATCGGTTCAACGTTTCCGCGGGAAGCCGGCAGGAGTTTGCCGGTGCGGTTGCGAATGTGTTGATCAAGGGGGGAGCGGCTGTGAAAAGAGTCGATCTTGTCTACGAAACGCTGCAAGAATGGGAACGGAATGGGAAGCGGTGGGTAAGCGCTGAAGAGTTGGCTCTCGCTCTCGGATTCGACCGAGCCAACGTCAGCCGTGATTTAAACCGCCTTTGGCGGGAGGGAAAAGTGCAAAAGCAAACCGGAAGGCCGGTTCGCTTTGCGCTGGCGCGAGGACCAAAAGCGATGACGCGTCTCGACCGGCTGGCCAAGCAGCAGCCGAGCTTGACGGCCGCGGTGGAGCAAGGAAAGGCTGCCGTCTTATATCCGCCCAAAGGGCTGCCGATGCTGATTGTCGGCGAGACGGGAACGGGGAAGTCGATGTTCGCGGAGCTGCTTCACGAGTTTGCCGTCGCAGCTGGCCGTTTTCCGCCGGGGGCGCCGTTTGTGACGTTTAACTGCGCTGATTACACGAACACCCCCCAGTTGCTGCTCGGCCAGTTGTTCGGGATCCGCAAAGGGGCCTATACCGGGGCCTATGAGCAAAAAGGGCTGATTGAAAAGGCGGACGGCGGCATTTTGTTTTTGGATGAGGTGCATCGTCTGCCAGCCGAAGGGCAAGAAATGCTGTTTACGTTTATTGACCGCGGCATTTACCGCCGGCTTGGCGAGACGGATGTGGAGAGAACAGCGAATGTGCTGCTCATTTGTGCGACAACGGAAGATCCGGAGTCGAATTTGCTGAAAACGTTCCGCCGCCGCATTCCAATGCATATTTTGCTGCCGCCGCTGGAGAAGCGGACACTTGACGAACGCTTTCGGCTGGTGATGCAGTTTTTTCAGGAAGAGGCGGTGCGGCTCGGAAAAGAAATTGACGTCTCCGCCAATGCCATGCGCGCGTTTTTGGTTTACCCGTGCCCGAACAACGTCGGGCAGCTGAAGGCCGATGTGCAGCTCGTTTGCGCCAAAGCCTACGCCGACTATGTCACCGGAAAGAAACAAGCGGTGCGCATTCATCGCGCCGATTTGCCATTTCAAGTGCAAAGCGGACTTTTGCTGGAGAAAAAACATCCGCAAGCCGCCTCTTATTCGCTGCCGCGACGGTGGTATGCCTTCCCGCCGCATGGGGGGGAGGCCGATGTTGAGAGCGGGCCGGCGGCGGAATCCGAATCGGTTTACGGCGCGATTGAGCGCAAATACGGAGAACTAAAAGAGCGCGGTATCGTCGGCGATGAACTGGACCTATTGCTGGAAATGGACATTAAGCATTATTTCTCGCAATACATGAAAGGGGTGGATCGGCGCATCCGCGATCGCCGCGACCTTGAAAAAATGGTCGCTCCCGACGTCCTTGAGTTGACCGAAGCGATGGTTGTCTATGCGGAGAAAAAACTTGGGCGCCGCCTCGCCGAGAAGGTGATGTATGCGCTCGCCATGCACATTCAAACGGCGATCAACCGCCTGCGGGCCGGGACGATCGTTTCCCATCCGAAACTGAATGAAGTTCGCGCCGCCTATAAGCAGGAATTCGCCGTCGCGCTCGACTGCCTTCAGCTGATGGAAGAAAGGACGCATATCGACTTCCCGATCGATGAAGCGGGATTTTTGACGATGTTTTTTGCGTTCCACGAGGAGCAAGCCGAAGAGCGGGAGGAACGGGTGGCGATCGTCGTTGTGATGCATGGCAACGGTGTGGCTTCGGCGATGGCGGATGTCGTGAACCAGCTGTTGGCCGCCGCGTGTGTGCATGCGGTCGATATGCCGCTTGATGCCGACCCGAAACGGATTTACGAGCAGGTGAAAGCGGTGCTGCAGCCCGTCCCATCGAAAAAAGGGGTGCTGTTGCTTGTTGACATGGGATCGCTTGTGTCGTTTTCGAACTTTTTGGAAAAAGAGCTCGCCGTTCCGGTGCGGGTGATTTCCGCCGCCAGCACGCCGCACGTGCTCGAAGCGGCCCGCAAAGCGATGCTCGGCTATGCGCTTCAGGAAATTTACGAAGAAGTGAAAGCCGCCGCGCCGTTTTACATTCGCGGGCCGCTTTGGGAGGAGGAGGCCGCGGAGCAGGACATGCTGGCGATCGTCACTGCCTGTTTTACTGGAAAAGGAAGCGCGTTGGCGCTAAAGCATATATTGGAAACGTATTTGCCGCTCGATGAGCGCATGTGGCGCATTATTCCGATTCAAATGGCAGATGCGGAAGAAGCGCGGCAAACCTTGTCCAACGTCGCGAAACATTTCCGCATCGTCTGTATTGTCAGCCACCTTTGCCTTGATGAGCGAATCCCGCACTTTTCTCTTGAGGACGTGCTTAGCTTGAGGGCGATGAAAGAAATTCAAGCGTTAGCCGATGTCGAGGAAATTCATATGCATATGGCTAGAGAGCTGACCGGCCATCTTCGCCACCTCGCGCCGGCGCGAGCCATTCCTGCCATTCGCGCTGCGCTGGCGGCGATTGGTCGGGAACTCGGCCTTGAAGCGGATGGCCGCGATCTGGTGGGGCTTGTCTTTCATCTTTGCTGCTTGCTCGATCGTCTGCTGTCCGGAGAGAGAACGGGCGGTGACCGACGAGCGTCGAAAGCTTGCGGGCATGAAGATGGCGCGCTGTACAGGGCGGTCAAAGAGGGGTTGTTTCCGCTTGAACAGCAGTACGGTGTTTGCATCGATGAAGATGAACTGTGTCATATCGTTCACTTTTTTCGCTCGCTGCAAGGAAAACGAGATGGATAAGGCGCGACGATTGGAAACGCTTCCATTACACAGTTTCCCTCCGTTAACACACAACCGTTCCATCCGCTTCGGCGCTGTCTTTTTGATGTTGGCATGGAATTTGCTTAAACAATAATGAATTATTGCAAAAAAGGAGGAGAAAGCGGATGAACATTTTGCTCATTTGCGCTGCCGGCATGTCGACGAGTTTGCTTGTGACGAAAATGCAAGAGGCTGCCAAGGAACGGGGGATGGAAGCCACTATTTGGGCTGTCTCTGCCGATGAGGCGAAAGACCATCTCGATCGAGCGGATGTTGTGCTCATTGGCCCGCAAATTCGCTATAAGTTTGCCGCCTTCAAAAAAGAGGGGGAGGCGCGCGGCATTCCGGTCGATGTCATCAATCCAGCTGACTATGGGCGGGTCAACGGCGCCGGCGTGTTGGACTTTGCGCTGCGGTTAAAAAAATAAACAGGGGGTAGAAGCGGATGGACCGGTTTATTCGGATGTTGGAAGACCGCGTGATGCCTGTCGCCGGCAAGATTGCCGAACAGCGCCATTTGCAGGCGATTCGTGACGGGATTATTTTGTCGATGCCATTGTTGATTATCGGGTCTTTATTTTTAATTCTTGGTTTTTTGCCGATTCCTGGTTACAACGAATGGATGGCGAAATGGTTCGGCGAGCATTGGCTTGATAAGCTTCTTTATCCGGTTGGAGCGACGTTCGATATTATGGCGCTTGTTGTCAGCTTCGGGGTCGCCTATCGGCTGGCGGAAAAGTATAAAGTGGATGCGCTGTCCGCCGGCGCGATTTCACTGGCCGCTTTCTTGCTGGCGACCCCGTATCAAGTGCCGTTCACGCCGGAAGGGGCAAAAGAGGCGATCATGGTCAGCGGCGGCATTCCGGTGCAATGGGTCGGCAGCAAAGGGCTGTTTGTTGCCATGATTTTGGCGATTGTGTCAACCGAAATTTACCGGAAAATCATTCAAAAAAATATTGTCATTAAATTGCCGGACGGGGTGCCGCCTGCTGTGGCCCGCTCCTTTGTTGCTTTGATCCCGGGAGCCGCTGTGCTCGTCGTTGTCTGGGTAGCCCGGCTGATTTTGGAAATGACGCCGTTTGAAAGTTTCCATAACATTGTATCTGTCCTCCTGAACAAACCGCTCAGCGACGGGAGGCAAAATTTCCGGGAGTATTTTGCAAATCGTTAACTTCTTCATCGCGTTTGCCATCTACTATCCATTTTTCTCGGTTTGGGACAAACAAAAAGCGGCCGAAGAGCAGGCCGATCCAACAATTTTAAGCGGAGCGGGGGCAACGCCCTCGCTGTAAAGGGGAGGAGCGAAATGCCGCGCTATTGCATCGTCAACGCCGATGATTTCGGTTACTCGAAAGGGGTCAACTACGGAATTTTGGAAGCGTTTCAGAACGGTGTCGTCACGTCGGCGACGCTGATGGCGAACATGCCAGCGGCTGAACACGCCGCCCGGTTGGCGAAGGACCATCCGGAACTCGGCGTCGGCATTCATTTTGTGCTGACGTGCGGCTGGCCGCTGGCCAATGTTCCATCGCTAGTGAACGAAAATGGGGAGTTTCCGCGGCGCGGGGAGGCGCTTGCCGGCGCTAGGCGCAGCGATATTGAACGGGAGCTTTGCGCCCAGTTGGAGCGTTTCTTCTCGTTCGGGCTCACTCCGACGCATATTGACAGCCATCATCACGTTCATGAGCACCCGAATGTGTTTCCGGTTGTGGAACAATTGGCCGAACGCTATCAGTTGCCGATCCGCCCTGTGCGGACGGCGCGGCCGCATCGGCTGCCGACCGTCGACGTCTTTTTTCCGGATTTCTACGGGGATGGGCTGACGAAAGACCGCTTTTTATCCCTTATCGACCGAATTGGCGACGGCCAAACGGCGGAAGTGATGTGCCACCCGGCGTATATCGATGTTCCGCTCGCGTCAGGAAGTTCCTATTGTCAACAGCGAGTCGAAGAGCTGGCGGTGCTGACCGACCCGACGCTCGTTGCCGAGATAGCCGAGCGCGGGGTTCAGCTGATCACGTACCGTGAATTCTATAAACTATAGGAGAGGGCGTTATGCAAACGTATGAACAAACTGTATTCCAACTGATTCTTCACGGGGGAAACGGCCGCAGTTATGCAATGGAGGCGATTGCAGCGGCGAAAAAAGGAGAATTTGCCGCGGCGCGCAGGATGCTTGAACAGGCGGGAGCGGAACTGCAGGCGGCCCATAGGTTGCAGACCGAGCTGCTGCAACAAGAAGCGCGCGGCGGGCAGACGGTGGTGACGCTTCTGATGGTGCATGCCCAAGATCATTTAATGACGGCGATCACGGTCAAGGACTTAGCCGCTGAATTCGTAGAGCTGTATGAAGCGCTCAAGCAGCAAACAGGCTAATCGTCATCGCCGTCGGCCGGCTTGTTGCTTGGGTGGGGATGATGTCCTTCAATGGAAATGAACCCAAGACGGGCGGCAATGGGATGTTCTAGAAGACCCCAGTGAAAACGCTCCATTTGCGAGAATCCAAAAGGGATCAGGTTATGGTGTCGCAAGATTTTTCAACATTGAGAAACGCTGTTGGGAGCACCATTTTCCCTTACATCCCCCTCCTTCTAGAAGGGCGGTGATTTACTCGCGCAACCGCTTCCCAGCATCGTTTTTCAAATAGAAAAGCCTTGCAACAGTGCACACTTTTTTTCATCGACCAAAGGAAACC